>JAMONG010000273.1 GCA_027066595.1 Sulfurovum sp. | reverse complement strand
AGGAAGTGAGTAGTCGCGACAGTGGTCACATTTTCTTTTTTTGGATTCGTTTTTTGCTTTGTTGTGAAACAAAGAAAAAAAGGAATGAAAAAATCTAATCCAAAGTTAAACAATAATAATAAATTTTAATGAAAAAGAAAATGAAGAGATGAGAGGCAAAAATGCCTCTCAGTTAAATAATCAACAAACGTTAATTATTTAGCAAGTGCTGCTTTAGAAGCCTCAGCTATTTTTGTAAATGACTCAGGTGCATTCATCGCCATATCAGCAAGAATTTTTCTGTCAAGTTCAATATTAGCAAGCTTTAAACCATGCATAAATGTAGAGTAGTTCATACCATTAAGTCTTGTAGCCGCATTAATACGCGTAATCCATAATCTTCTGAAATCTCTTTTCTTTTGTCTTCTATCTCTGTAAGCATATACTAATGAACGCTCTAGTTGTTCTTTGGCTTTTCTGAAGTGTTTTCTTCTACCACTGTAGAACCCTCTAGCTTGTTTTAATAGTCTTTTATGTCGTCTAGTTCTTACGACACCCGTTTTTACTCTCATGGTTATCCTTTACCTTATACTTGTACTGTAATTTTCAAAAGAAAATCAGTTTTAGTAGGTGTTGAACATTTTCTCTGTTCAAACTTGCCCCTAATCGGGGGATTATTGCTTTATAAAATGATTGAATTCAACAAAAGTTAAATTAGCAGATCATCTCTTTAATGTTTTTAGCATCAACGCCATCAACATATTTAGGACTGTTCATTTTTCTATGGTGTTGACCATCGACTTTAGTAAGAATGTGACTTCTATACGCAGTTCCTCTTT
Organism: Sulfurovum sp.; assembly: GCA_027066595.1. GTDB lineage: Bacteria > Campylobacterota > Campylobacteria > Campylobacterales > Sulfurovaceae > Sulfurovum. Next base: position 22,086 of record JAMONG010000273.1, on the reverse strand, counting down.
TGATTTTGCCGCTTTTTTTAACTTTAAAACGCTTAACAGCGCCTTTTACACTTTTCATTTTTGGCATATACTTCTCCCTTGATAGAATTTTCTAAACCCCTAGACACAAATGTCCATTGGCATAAAATGGGACGGTATTATACCCAAATTATCTGAAATGTCTATAACCTAAAAGTAAACCGATAACTCTAACCCCATTTATGATAAAATCTAATCTATTAAAAACGAGGCTTTACCTGTGGATAAAATCACCGAAATACTTTCTCAAAAAAAGAAACTTCTCACCGAAGTTTACTTTGATTTACAGCTTCATTTTGAAGAGAAGTATGGTAAAGATGCTCTCGTACTTATGGAGATAGGTACTTTTTTTGAAGTCTATGAAGTCAACAATGATGACTTAAAAGTGGGCAAAGCCAAAGAGATAGCCGAATTCCTTAACATCCAGCTCACACGTAAAAGTAAAGCTGTCCTTGAAAACTCCGTTTCTAACCCTCTTTTAGCAGGTGTTCCTGCTGTTTCACTTGACCGTTACCTCTCTAGGCTCATTGACACGAAAAAGTACACGATTGTTGTTGTCAAACAAAAAGGTGAGATGCCAAACATCAAACGTTATGTCTCAAACATCATCTCTCCAGGTACAAACTTTGAGTACCTCAATGAACCCAGTGAGAATAATATTGTCTCCCTACTCATAGATGAAAATGCAGGCATCTACTCTGTGGGGTATGCAGCCATTGATGTGAGTACAGGAAAGACCATCTGTAACGAGATACACTCCACACGTGACGACAAGACTTATGCCTTAGATGAAGCCTTTAATCTCTTACAAACCTACAGCACCTCTGAAGTCATCATCACCCTTGACAGTAAACAGATAGACAAAGAGTGGTTGGTGCACTACCTAGAACTGGAGTCTTTACACTACTCTGTCAACACCAAACGTTTTAAAATAAGCTTTCAAAATGAGCTTTTTACACGTGTCTTTGACATCAACTCCTTTCTCTCTGCTATTGAGTTTTTAGACCTAGAGCGTCACCCTTATACGACTGAGTCTTTAGCTGTGCTCATAGACTTCATCATCGAGCATGATGAGAGCATCATAGAAAAGATGAACAAACCCCAATTTCTTGGCAACAACCGCTATATGTACATCGGTAACAATGCAATGGAACAACTCTCAGTCATCTCTCGTGACCCTGCTGATATCACCCTACTTGACCTTATAGATAAAACCTCCACTGCCTTTGGAAAACGTCTGCTAAAAGAGCGTCTTCTCAATCCTGTCTGTGACAAAGAGCTTCTTGAAAAACGTTATGATTTGACAGAACTTTTACTACCAAACATCAACCGTTTTGAGACACACCTCAAGCAAATCTATGACTTAGAACGTATCACAAGACGTATCAAACTTCGTAAACTTCACCCTGTTGAATTGACCTATATTAACATGTCACTAGAAGCCATCTTAAAACTTTTAGATGATGCAAGAGACCATGGGCTTGATATGGAAGAGAATCTCTATGATGAAACAAGCGAAATGCTCAAAGTCTTACATGACACTTTTGAGCTAGATATTTGTGCAAGGTTTCGCATAGAACAGATTAATGACAACTTGTTTAAAGACGGTATCTACCCTGCCATTGACAGCATTGTCAAGACACAAGAAAAAGAAGTGGACAAGATGGATATGGTAGCAGAACATGTCGAAGCCCTCTTTGAAAAAGACAAACTCTTTACAGGTGCAACCAAATATGCAACTGTGGCGTATTTAGAGAGTGAGGGGTATTACCTAAACCTTACTAAAAATAGATTTACCCTTATAGAAAAATCACTCAAAGACTCTTTTGTCACTATTGACAACCAGCATCACTTCTTTAAAGACTTTCATTACAAGTACTTAAAAAATGCCGTTAAAGTACAAGCTCCTCTTTTTGAAGAGATAACACGCAACTATGAAACATCTCAAGTGAAGCTTGTTTCTCTTGTTAAACAACGCTACATAGAAAGCCTTGATTTACTTGAAAATAGATTTTCACTGCTACTTGACAAACTCATCGTTTTCATCTCCAACATTGATGTGGCTATCTCTAATGCAAAGTGTTCAAAAACCATGAATCTCTCACGTCCTCTCATTGAAGAGGGTTCTTTTTATGAAGCCGTTGGACTGCGTCACCCCATCATAGAGTCAAATGATGAAAGAGGTATCTATGTGCCTAACGATCTTTTTTTAGGAGCTAACAATCATACGACACACAATCACATCACCCTCAATGCAAGTGACGGAGAAGATGTACTGGGGGTACTTCTTTATGGTATCAACTCATCTGGTAAATCTTCTCTTATGAAAAGCATAGGGCTTTCCGTTGTACTTGCTCAAGCAGGGTTTTTTGTTCCTGCTGTGGAGCTTCGTTTTGGGCTGTATGACAAGCTCTTTACACGTATTGTCTCTAGAGATAACCTCTATAAAGGTTTGTCAACTTTTGCTGTAGAGATGATGGAACTTAAAAACATCTTTAACCGTGCCAATGAACGTTCATTAGTCCTTGGTGATGAGATAAGCCAAGGCACAGAGACAGAATCGGCCCTTGCCATAGTCTCGTCGGCGATTTTAAAGCTTATCTCTCTCAAATCAACCTTTATCTTTGCTACACACTTACATCAGCTTGGAGGCATTCCTCAGCTTCAATCGTTGCCAAACCTTATCTTTTTACATCTTGGTATCAAGTATGATGAGGAGAATGATTCTCTTATCTATAACCGTGTTTTACAGTTAGGTATGGGAGACAGTCTTTATGGGTTGGAGTTTGCAAAGTCATTACACATGGATAAAGAGTTCTTGCAAATGGCACAAACCATACGTGAGAACTTAAATCATGGTGGTTCAAATATCAAAAAACTAAGTAAACAAAAACGAAGTAAATATCATAAAGATTTGTATTTAAGTAAATGTGCCCTGTGCGATGAGGCTGTTGAAGATGTCCATCATATAGCAGAACAACAAGATGCTAATGCATCAGGACACATAGACCATTTTCATAAAAATCATAAATATAATCTCATCCCTCTGTGTAAAAATCATCATACGCTCGTACATGAAGGGAAAATAAATATTTCTGGGTTTGTTATGACAAATGAGGGCTTGAAGTTACACTATGAAATAAAAGAATAAGCATAAAGGCAAAAAGCCTCTATACTAAAAATCGTATGTAACCCCCGCAGAGACTACATCTAAATCAGGTATATCCGAATCAATAAGTAAACGTTGATAATCTACAAATAATCCCCAGCCCATCTCTTGGTCGCCTTGACCATCAAATCCTTCTGGATAGTAGATATTTCTATCATAATCATCTCTTTTATCAGAGAGGTCATACTCTAATCCTAGTCCTGCAGAAAAGCCATTGTCATCAATGGCTCTATTTAAGAGTCCACTTGTATTTGTCTGTGTCCACCCATAACCAAGTAATCCATACAAATTAAAATTTTCATTAAAAGGCAACATTGGCTTAACAAAAAGTCCTACGTGTTCTAACTGTTGTCCATACAGCTGACCTTCTTCTAAAAAAGTAGAGATATATCTGGCTTCTAAACCTATATACTGATTAAACTCATATCCTACTCTAAGCATTCCTCCATACGTAACATCTTCATAATTATCTGAAAAGTACCTACCTACAGCTACCCCTGCACCTACATAAACAGGAACTGCTAAACGCTTAACAGGTTCTGGTTCAACAGGAACTACTGCAGGCATAATATCCCCTCCTGCATACGTTGATGTTGATAAAAGTGCTATGGTTATAGCTGAAAAAACAACCTTTTTCTTCATACTATTTCTCCTTATTTATAGACATTTCCTCACGTCTCACATAATATAACCCTATGAGTCCTGTAAAGAACATAAGTAGCATTATACTTAATTTATCTAAGGCATCCCCACTATCAGAATCTATACTACTATCAACAGTTACGGCAATAGTTTTTGTAATCGTATCACCATTACTATCTATTATGGTATAAGTGAAACTATCTGTTCCGCTATAACCTGTATTTGGTACATACCTTAGTATGTCATCTGTTAAATCATATGGTGTTCCCCCATCATCTATTATCACTGTTCCATTGCTGGGTTGAGTAAAAGATATTAAACTTTCCCCATCTTTTAAAATATTAAATGTACCACCACTCTGATTAACAATAATTTCATCAATTTGTATCGGTTCTTCTAATGTCGTTATATCTTCACAAGAGGACACTGGTTGACATGGGGAAGGAGTACAAGTAGAGGCAAGTTCTTTATGTACTCCTGCATCAACAATCAAAATCAAATCTCCTATCGTAGGTGTTACATAAGCACTAAATCCATTATCATCTGCTTTATTAGCATTGTCTCCACTTACCAATGGTCCATAAACATACCCATTTAATTCTTCTACATTAGAGAAATCAAAATGTACACGATATTCTTGATTCGGCGTTAATTTCTCAAATAAATAATATCCAGGATTTCCATCTAAATCATCTCTGGTTATTTGTGTGTCAAGAACATTTCCCTGATTATCATACAGTGTAACAATAACACCATTGTAACCTTTTTCTAATCCATCTACTATTCCATTAGCATTTTCATCTATCCAAAAGAGATTTCCTATGGTTGCAAGTACTATTTTATAATGACTTGTATCCATATCATGAACATCTGGTCCAAAAGGTGGTTTCCCTGTCACTGTTGCTGTATTTGTATAATTTACTTCTGATGCAACACCTGTAAGTGTACATATCATTGATTCACCCACTGCTAAACTATCTTTTGGACAGGGAACAATACCTTCCATATTATCTGAAAGTGTCACATTCAACTCTACGTTTCCTGTATTACTTACAACATATGTCCATGTAATTGCATCACCTCTAATAAGTTCTACTGCAGTCGCCGCAGTATCTGCATCACTTCCATTGGTCGCCTTTTCTATATCGATACTTGGGGTGGCACTGATGGTGTAGTGACTTAAATCAAAGTCACTCACACTGCTTGCAGAGAGATTCCCCTCCGCACTTACGCTTGCGTTGTTCTCATAGTTTGCTACCGTTGCTGTACCTGTTTTTGCAGTACAGGTCATACTTGCACCTACAGCAAGGGTAGTTGATGGACAGACAATCGCACCCTCTAGGTTATCACTCGCAGCAATAGTGTGCACAGGCTCATTTCCGTTATTGGTAATGACATAACTCCATGTGACACTGTCTCCATAGTTTAGGCTTACCGCTTGTGCCGCAGTATCTGCATCACTTCCATTGGTCGCCTTTTCTATATCGATACTTGGGGTGGCACTGATGGTGTAGTGACTTAAATCAAAGTCACTCACACTGCTTGCAGAGAGATTCCCCTCCGCACTTACGCTTGCGTTGTTCTCATAGTTTGCTACCGTTGCTGTACCTGTTTTTGCAGTACAGGTCATACTTGCACCTACAGCAAGGGTAGTTGATGGACAGACAATCGCACCCTCTAGGTTATCACTCGCAGCAATAGTGTGCACAGGCTCATTTCCGTTATTGGTAATGACATAACTCCATGTGACACTGTCTCCATAGTTTAGGCTTACCGCTTGTGCCGCAGTATCTGCATCACTTCCATTGGTCGCCTTTTCTATATCGATACTTGGGGTGGGTAACTCCTCTACAAAGTCATTGTTGCTGTCATTCTCACCTGTATCCACTGTTCCTGCAATCGCATTGAGGATATTGTTATCAGACTTATCATTATCTGCTCCACCCTCATTTTCACTCACATTAAGAAGTCCTACAGGTTGTGTCTCTACTGCGACATAATCCCCAGGGGTTAAGTTTGTAAAGCTATAGTTACCATTAGCATCTGTGGTCGTTGTTCCCACAGAGACACCATCCGCAGGGTTTCCATCTCCATTAGGATCCGTAAAGAGTTCTATGGTGACATTTTGTAAGTTGGTATCTCCAATATTGTCATTATTATCATCACGGCTTACATTACCACTCCAGCTTCCAGGAACAGCAAATCCAAAATCTAATGTATGATTATTTTCTCCATAATTCCCTGTTTGATACACTATGGTTGATGTATTAGGGTTTAATACTCCATTATCTCCATCACTATCATAGGTATCATTTGTATTTCCTCCTATATCTTTCCATGTAGGTATTCTGCTCCCTAAACTGGCATCACCTAGATTAATACGAAGTTGATATGTTGTTAATGACTTTAAAGGATTCCCACCTGCCATATTGGTATTGGAAGAGCCACCAAAATAGTATTCCCCATTTGCATCAGTTGTTGCTGTTCCTACAAGTACCCCACCTTCATAAAGAGTAACTACAACTCCTATTAAGGGTGATTCACTAGGGTCTTGTATTCCATCACCATCACTATCTTCCCATACATAATTACCTATCTCTAATGGTGCAGCATCACACAATGCTTCAATATCACCAATACCACTGGCTTTTCCAAAATAAAGATTAGAATTATTTTCAGAAACCAACAGTTTTTTAGGATCCCCATTGCCATCCATACGAACTTCACCTGTATCATTTCTAAACCATATAAGTCCATTATCCATATAATTATGCACATCCATAGCACCTGAGATAAGGTCACTATGGCCAGGAACAACCAACAATCCTCCTATCGTTGTATCTCCATGTCCTGCTAAACCAGTGTACCCTATATTTGTATGATTTGTCCCTCCTGGACCACTATCATTCCAATAATATTCTCCCCCTCCAAGACCCTCTTGATTATTTGCTCCTAACGTTGTGATACCTCCACATTGACCATTATTTTCAAGTGTCCATCCAGACAATGGATCCCCACAAGCTCTAATAATATCACCTTCTCCATTCATATTTTGTCTTGTGGCATCTGCGGGGTTTGGAGAAAAGTTTTGGTATCCTCCCCTATCACCATTTACATCTCTGATTTGAAGTATCATAGAGCCATCATTATCAAATTCAATATCTGAAAGTAGTGGTTGCATATACTCTATCCAACTAGCTTGATTTCCAATATTCCCTGGGGCTTTGTCATTAAAGACAATATCATAATCCATCTGCCATGGATTCCAATTGGCTCTATAGGGGTGTGCTTGTCCATTCCAATCTAAATAGGTACAAGTTGCAGGATCTTGATTGCTTATATCACTACTATAAATACATCCTCTATCATAGGTAAGATTAATATCTAATACAGGTGTAGCACTAAAAACTGTTAAGCTTGGAGAAAAACTATATACATGTGCAGAAAGTTGTGATTTATCTCCTTTTCTTGGTCCGGTTGTACTGTCATCGGCATGATTGGAATCTACAGTTGATTCAGCAGTACAAGTTACACCAACATACAACATACCATCACGAAACCCCAATCCCATAGGCCGAAAATCTAATGCATTGGCACAAGGGTTTGGTATGGCGTAAGCATTTTGTGTTCCAGCACTACCATTACTATCTACACCTATCGTATACAAAGACCTATTTTCCAAGTTAACTGCGAAAAGTGTTGACTCATCATCTGATATTTCAATATCCCCTATCCCTTTTTTACCTACATTTTCATATCCTACGGTATCATGATCCCAATCATATCCTCCCCCTGCACTTCTAGGATCAGTACCAGGAAGCGTTGCAAACGTTGTTATGGTATTGGAAACATGATTATATTTATATATAGCACCAATGCCACTTGGTCCAATATCTGAATGGCGTTTAAAGTAGGTTGATAGAAATGTACTATTTGCTTTTCTAAGGTGTGCCACACCATACACAGCCCCTAAATCAGAAAAATTTGATAGGTTTACAGGAGCATCTATCCCACTATCAAGATAATTAAATGTCAACAGGGCAGTGACTCCAGCATTTGCTCCAGCATGACCACCTTTTGTAAACTTAGTTAAAATAATATCTGGATTTGCTTGACAATATTCTCCTGCATTATTTAAGCCTATGTTATGCGTAGCACCATCATTCACCATCGATACCAATGAAGAAGTTGTACCATTAATTGCAGTTCCGGGCTTCAGATAAGTAGGCACATTGCTTACCTCTACTCTGTATCTACCTAGACCAGTAACTAAAGTATAATTACCATTTGCTCCTGTAGTTGTTGTATCGACAATACCACTATCATTGTATGCGATGATGGTCAGTCCAACAACCCCAGGTTCTACAGTACTTTGAGTACCATCAAGGTTAAAATCCCGAAAAATAGTACCTGTGATATTGGCTGATAACGATATGGTAGTTAATACAAAAAAAATATGTAAAAATAGTAGTTTTGGCAGTAATTTCCTAGTTGCGTTCATTAATCTTTTTCTCCCCAGTTAAAGAATATAAATGATGCAACTCGGCTGTCTTCTTCATCAAGTGAGAAATAAGACCCGTAGCTTTCCGTCCCTCCTTCTCAGGTAGGTTTGGCTTTTAATCTCGTGCGTTTATAGCACTCCATGAAAATATGATAGCGAAAAAATGTCATAAAAACATCATCTTTTCACCTTTTATTCACAAAATAAAATATTATTGGGTATAAATGTGCTTAACTAGTAAATAATAGAACGTATTTATATATAATGACAGAGAAAAGAGAGGATCGATTAGAGTTAGAATTCTTTAAGTTTGTGTAAATATTTATAAGCTGTACTTTCTGTACAGCATTAAATATTTACCTAAAAAGTTTATGCACTTATTTTTATTTTTTTAGTGGTGTTACATACATGTTAATGTATCGTCCTTCTTGGCTCGCTTTACTCTCAAGATTTCCAACATCTTCAAGCATAGGCCAAACACGATTAAGTACATCAACACCCCATTCAGGGTTTGCCATCTCACGTCCCCTAAGAAATACACGAAGTTTTACGTGTTTTCCTTTTTCTAAGAACTCTCTAGCATGTTTCACTTTGTAGTTAATGTCATTTTCTGCAATTTTACAAGAAAATTTCACTTCTTTAACTTCAATTTTCTTCTGGTTTTTACGTGCTTCTTTTTTCTTTTTTTCAAGCTCGTATTTGTGTTTTCCGTAGTCCATGATTTTGGCAACAGGTGGTTTTGCATCAGGAGACATAAGCACAAGGTCTAGTCCCTTTTCGTTTGCTATGTTCATCGCCTCTGCTCGAGAGATAATACCAAATTGCTCACCATCATCACCTAAAACTCTTAATTCCATGATGCGGATAGCATCATTCATAATCGTATCGTCAGGCTTTTTTCTTCCTCTGTTGTTTCTATCGTTTTGTCTACTCAAATTTTACCTTCTTGAAGTTGTTTTGTTAATTTTACCATAAATTCATCTTGTGTAAGATTATACTGCTCTTTATTACGTCTATCACGTATGGCAACTGTGTTGTTTTTTACCTCTTCGTCCCCTACTATGACAACATACGGTACACGCTGTTTTTCTGCATTACGTACACGTTTGTTGAGGCTGTCATTTTTGTCATAGACTTCAGAGTCTATCCCCTCTAAGAGTAACTTTTTCTTAAGCCCATACGCATAGTCTGCATGACTATCAGAGATAGGTACAAAAATAATTTGTGTTGGTGCCAAGAAGAATGGAAATTCCCCAGCATAATGCTCTGTCAAAATACCGATAAATCTTTCAAATGAGCCTAAAATAGCACGGTGTATCATCACGGGTTGTTTACGGCTATTGTCAGCAGCAACATACTCTACTTCAAAACGCTCTGGAAGGTTGAAGTCTACTTGTATCGTACCACACTGCCATTTACGCCCAATGGCATCTGTGATTTTAATGTCTATTTTAGGACCATAAAATGCTCCGCCACCCTCATCAATCGTATAAGGCAAATTATTACCATCAAGTGCATCTTTAAGCCCTTGTGTGGCTACATCCCATACTGCATCTTCACCGATGGCTTTTTCTGGTTTCGTTGCGACTTCCATAGAGTATTCAAACCCAAAGAGTTTCATCACTGAGTCTACAAATTCAACAACTTCTAGGACTTCTGCTGCGATTTGGTCTGGCTCACAGAAAATATGTGCATCATCTTGCGTAAACTCTCTTACACGAAAGAGTCCATGAAGTACCCCTGATTTTTCATGACGATGTACTACGCCATACTCATAATATTTTAAAGGTAAATCACGGTAAGACTTTGGTGTTTGCTTAAAGACTTGTATATGTCCCAAACAGTTCATAGGCTTGATACCATACTCTTGCTCATCGATAGTAGTCAAATACATGTTCTCACCATAACAAGCATAATGCCCTGAAGTTCTCCACATATCTGCTTTAAGAATTTCTGGACCACGTACAGGCTCATATCCTCTTGTAAGGTGTGCTTTGTGTAAGATGCTCTCTAGTTTATAACGAAGCTTTGCACCTTTTGGCATCCAAAAAGGAAGTCCTGGTCCTGCGGACTCGTCAAACATGAAAAGTTCCATCTCTGCACCAATTTTTCTATGGTCACGTTTTTTAGCCTCTTCCAACATATGAAGGTGTGCTTTTAGTGTCTCTTTATCTGCAAAAGCGATACCATAAATACGCGTAAGCATTTCTGCTTTTTCGTCACCTCCAAGATATGCACCCGCAACACGTGTCAATTTAAAATTATGTAAAAAACGAAGTGCTGGTACATGAGGCCCACGACAAAGGTCTTCAAAGTCCCCTTGCTTGTAGACAGACAAAATATCATCTTCGATGCGTTCCATGACCTTTTGCTTAAGGTCATCATTAGCAAACTTCTCTAAAGCCTCTGCTTTACTCATCTCGTACTTTTCTATCTTGTACTTTTTCTTGATGAGTTCTTTCATCTTCTTTTCAATCGCCTTAAGGTCACCTTCACCGATAGTTTCATCTACCCTGAAATCATAATAAAACCCTTCATCAACCACAGGGCCTACAAAAAACTGTGCCTTCGGATAAAGTTCTGTGATTGCTTGTGCCATAAGGTGTGCGGTAGAATGACGTACTATCTCTAGTGATGCATCTGAATTGTCATACTCAATGGGAGTTGCTGTACAGTTTTCACCTGCACTCTGTGTATCTATGATTTTGCCTTGGTCATCTATATAACCTATAAGATTTTCACTCAAATTATGCCTTTATGTAAACGCAACGGGTGCAACCTACTAACGAAAAGTTTCTGCTCGTAGCGTCAAAAATGCTCGTATTATAGCTAATTTTTACTTTTAATTTCATCATAGAAAATATGGTGTCGTCCTCTTGTCTTTTTAGCCACATACATTGCTTCATCAGCATATTTACGTAAAAATGTTTCTGATTTACTATCATCGGGGAAAAGACTTATCCCTATACTCAATTCTATAAGAACTGTAACATCTCCAACGGTATGGTTTTTAATCGTATTTTGTTCAAGTTTTTCAAGAAACTTGTCTAAAAATACTTTTTTTCGCTTCGTAATAATAACAAATTCATCTCCCCCCAATCGGGCAAGTATATCTTCTTCATCTATACTTTGAGAAAGTCTTTTAGCTACTTCTATAAGTACCTCATCTCCTAAATCATGTCCATAAGTATCATTGATTACTTTGAACTTATTTAAATCTATAAACAAGAGTGCAAAAAATGCCTCTTCTTCCAAAAGGTTTTTCATATAGGTATCATACTGTTTTCTATTTGGTAGTCCTGTAAGTGTATCAAAGTTTGCTTCATGATTGGAACTTACGAGTGTTTCATGAAGTTGCTCATGTTTTTGATGCATATTGACCATTTTTTTCAAATAAAACAGAGGTATCAAAATAGTAGTAATAGCAAAAATAGCCACTGTATCAGAATGCTCTAACCAGTATGTAGAGTAATACACCAATAAAAACCAAGATAATGCAGAAAGCACAATACTAAAAAAGAAATGAACAAACCCAAAGTTTATACCACTCTCCATCACAATAAGAATATAGAGTGGGAGAAAAAACAAACCTACTGGTCCCATAAAAATAATAGATAATGTTAATACTATCAAATCTACTAAGATAAGTGTAAATTGCCGCAGTTGAACTAAAAAAGAAGGAAACTTAATAACAAATGCATAATACAAAAGAGAGTAAAAGCTTAAACCGATGAGTAATACTTTTAAAATAAAAAAATCAGGATTTAGATTTTGTCCTGTCATACGGATAAGAAAGAAGCTCAACAAAGTAAGCAAACCAATAAACAGCAGATGAGATAAAGCATAATACTTTTCTTTTTCGTAGTTACTATGGTCTACTTGCATAAGCACTCCTTTCTTAGACTATCTTAGATTTTAGCTAAAAAAATTAAAAAATAACTTTTAAGTATCTCTTAGTTATACTTCTGCACTTACAATCGTTTAGCTCGATTAACTCAGCGGTAGAGTGTCTCCATGACATGGAGGTGGTCACAAGTTCAAATCTTGTATCGAGCACCACTATTTAATCTTTACACACCCAAACACTCTCTTTGCAAAGTTTATCAAGGTACTCACTAGCTTCACTTTTCCCCTCTTTTAACGCCTGTTTAAGATTTTCATATGCTTTCATTTTATCAAGAGAAACACTCTCCCCCCATGCATAAAGTATCGCCATATTTACTTGTGCAGAGCTATCTCCTTTTTGGGCACCTTTTTTAAAAAGTGCAAATGCTTTTTGTTCATCTTTATTGACCCCTAATCCTTCCAAATAAAGTGTTCCAAGATTATTGTATGCTTCTTTGATTCCTGCTTCTATAGATTTTTCATACCAATACTTGGCTTTTTCATAGGTATATTTATCCTTCCCCCCAAGCGTATGATACATTTTAGCAAGGTTATATTGTGCTGCACCATTGCCTTGTTTTGCCGCTTTTTCATACCATCTTTGTGCTTGTGATAAATCTTTTTGAACCCCTAACCCATTTGCATAAATAAGCCCTACATTATATTGGGCCTTTGCATCATCTTTCTTTGCCAATATATAAAAAGTATTAAGAGCCTTAATATAATCACCCTTATTATAATCTTCAACAGCTTGATTAAACTCGTTGGAGAGTAGCCCAACACTTAATGCAATTAAAATAAAAATCTTTCTCAATATCTTCTCCTTTATCTTATTAATTTTTAAACAAAAGTCTGAGCAACAAATGTTTTTGTCACCTTTCCTCCAAACCTGTAAATACCCTCTTCATAACTCACATACAATTCGTCACCACTTCTAGGAAAAACTTTTACCTGCGTAGAGACTTTTTTTTCTTTATGATTACGAATAAAACATGCCACCATTCCCGTACCACAAGCAAGTGTTTCATCTTCAACACCACGTTCATAGGTACGAACATACATGGTGTCATCTTCCACTTTACAGATGTTGACATTACAGTCATATTTATGACGTAATACTCTTGCTTGTTCTATGTCAAAGTCATCTACACTGTCACGTATACATACCAAGTGAGGCACACCAGAATTGATAAGCCACCAATTCTCTCCATTTTCTTCTATATCGGTACGAATGATGTCAGGTTCTGTCATGTCACTGACCACATACAAACCATTAATAGTCGCACGTATAACCCCTGCTCCTGTTAAAAATTCTGCTTTCCCCTCTTTTGCTATACCTTTTTCATGTGCAAAATGTGCCACAGCCCGTGAAGCATTCCCGCACATATCTGCACGGCTTCCATCTGCATTATAAAATTCCCATTCAAAATCATAGTTTTTATGAGGAATCACTACCACAAAACCATCTGCTCCTATACCATTTTGTCTATGGCAAAGTGTTTTAGCAAGTTCAGATCGGTCTTTTTTCTCTTGTGCGATACACATGACAAAATCATTGCCATTAGCAGAGTATTTTGTTACAGTCACTTAAAATCCTTTACTATCTCATCTTTTACACGGGAACATTCCCGTTCTAATTGTGCAAGTGTACCACTATTATCTATAACATAGTTAGCTTTTTTCATTTTCTCTTCTATAGATATTTGAGTATCCATACGATTTTGAGCATCTATTTGACTCATCATATCACGCTCCATCAACCTTTCAAGTTGAACCTCTTTAGGACTATAGACAACCACACTCTTTTCTATAGGATATCTATTGGTTTCAAAAAACAGAGGAATATCTATCAAATAGACTTCCTTTTTTTTATCTAACGCTAAGGAAGCTCTTTCTATCGCTTTATAGATAAGAGGATGAAGTAAATTTTCTAACATTTTACGTTTTTTTTCATCTGAAAAGACTATCTTTCCTAAAGCTTTTCTATCTACCACCTCATCTTGTACCAAAGAGTCACCAAAAAGTGATGCTATCTCTTTTTGCTGCCCGTTTAACACTTTATGTGCAATGTTATCTGCATCAATTATTTCAAACCCTAGTTTTTTTAAGATACCTGAAGCTGTACTTTTACCTGTTGCTATGCTCCCTGTAAGTACGACTGCGTATTGAAAAGTCATTACCACTGTCTGTAAGACTGAAGTTGCATTTTATCGTACCCATACACATCATTTCTAAACTGTAAAATACCATCATAGTCAACATATGAAGTTAAATACACCACATCTACAGGTACTTGACTATTAAGTTTTAAGAATGCTTTACGCTTACCTTTTAGTCTTTTTTGGGACTTATCAAAATCTATATTTTCATTAAAGGTTGAAAATGTTTTTAACAACTCTCTTGGCTTATGTAGACGTATGCATCCATGAGAAAAAGCTCTTTTGTTACGGTTAAAAAGTTTTTTATTGGGGGTATCATGCATATACACCGAGAACTGGTTAGGAAACAAAAACTTTATCTTCCCTAATGCATTTCTATATCCAGGCACTTGTGCAAAACGAAATGGCATGGTTTTACTGTAGCGGTACTGACTCCAGTCAACAGACCCACCAGATATCTTTTTGGCATCTTTCCCCCATCCTGTATGAATCTCTATACCTTGCTTTCTCATGGCATTTGGATTTCTCATTAACTTAGGGATCATCTCTTTTTGAATAATGCTTTTAGGGATATTCCAATGCGGATTAAGCACAATGGTTTGTACACTATTTGAAAAAATAGGTGTAGGGTTCTTCTTTTTCCCTACAATGACCCTCATCTCTTGTCTCAGTTTTTCATCCTCTTCGAAAAAGAGAGTAAAGGCAGGGATATTGATAATAATGTGCCTTTTTGCATTACGTTCATAAAGCCACTTCATTCGGTCAAGATTGAGACGTATTTGCTTAACCCGTAATTCTATAGGGACATTAAGTGCCCTAATGGTCTCTTTCCCCACAGTCCCTTTTGCTACTAAACCATGCCTCTTTTGAAAACGTATAACCGCTTTTTTTAAGCATGTGTCATACCTCGTGCTCTCTTCAGTATTACATGGCGTGTAATCACTACTCATACGTAATCTCTCTCGAAGTGCAGGTACTATTTTATAGGATTTGCCTACTTTGAGAGAACCTTTTAAAGCTAGATGATTCCATCCCCCTTGTTTTTCCAACTGCACATACTTACGAAGTTCCTTTTTTAATGCCTTATATCCATAATCTTTAGGCACAGCCTTTTGAAACATTTCCTCTAAACTTCCATTCATCACAGCATTCTCTATAAGAGAGACAGGGCTATATTTAGGCTTGTATGTTACCCAGTCTGCTTTTATCCCATGTTCACGTAAATTATAAAGTCTTCCCTGAAAAGCACCCCAATTGATACTCCCATAAAGTGTATAATCTGCGTAACCCTTGTAAAGTTGTGCTATTTTAAATTCAAGCTCAATTTTTTGTTTTAAGCTGTCATTAGCAACATACACTTTTTCTCCCAACTGAGCCAAAAGGAGAGCATCTTGTTTAAGTTTTGAACCTTCCAAAAGAGTATTATCATTTTGTATATGTGCAAAAAGTTCTTGACTAAGAGAAGAAAGTGCATCTTCTTTAACCCAAACAGGCACGAAAAAAAGTTGTGTATAGAGTTTTCTTAAAAAATTATTCTTATCGAGTGGCTGAAGTGAATTCATCATTACTGTAGCAGCAACATCATGAAATTCTACACTGCTGTTTGCAGAGAGCGTTGGTGTCTGTAAAAGTAGAAAAGAGACCCCCATCCCTAAACATACTTGCTTTATTCTTTCTTTTATTGTTATCATTCTTTCCCATTTTTTGATTGTTAATATAAGAGTATAGCAAAAAATTATATGAGATAAATCATTTTTTTTAATTATTTTTTAGATACTTGTTCTACTTCTATTTTTTCTGCTTCCTCTGCACGAAGTGCTATGAGGGTTGAACCAACTTCTATTTCCATGGTTTGCTTAGCAAGAGAGCATCCTTTTACCGTAAGTAGCTCACCACGCATCACACCAAAAGAGGTCAACCTGTCTCTTAATACTTTGTCTGCATTTATTTTCACTATCTCTGCGGTCATACCTTTACGTAAATCACTTAAAACCATTTTATCCTCCTACTATCACTAAGGTTACCCTGTATGCTATAAAACTAAGTAACCATGCGGTTGTGGTAGTTGAGAGGAACAAATAGAGTAAATACTTCCATCCTCCTGCTTCTTTAGCAAAAACCATAGATGCCGCCAAACAAGGCAGATAAATCATCACAAACACGATAAAAGCTATGGCTGAGGCAAAAGGGATATTTGCTTTTATCTGCTCTATTAGCCCTGCATTTCCTTCATCTACGTCATCACCAAGTGCATAGAGCACCCCCAATGTTGAGACGACTACCTCTTTGGCAGCTAGTCCTGTCTCTAAAGCCACTGCCATACGCCAATCCATGCCAAGAGGTGCGAAAAATGGTTCTGACGCATGCCCTATTTTACCAAGATATGAGTTTTCAAGTTCATACAATTTGACTTGGTTTGGCTCAAAATGTACAGGTGCATCTACTTTGGGATAGTTAGATGCAAACCAAATCAAGATAGCCGCACCCAAGATGTAGGTTCCTGCTTTTTTCAGATAAGACTTCGCCTGTCCATAGACTGTATGCCAAATGAGTTTAAGTGAAGGCATACGATACTTTGGCATCTCCATCACAAAAGGTTCATCTTCACCTTTAAACACAAATACTTTAAGTACTTTAGCAGAGAGCAAGCCTAACATCGCACCTGAAATATAGATAATAAACAAGATGTTCCCCGCATGTTCTTCTGCAAAAAATGCTCCTGCAAACAGGACATAAATAGGCAACCTAGCCCCACAAGACATAAAACCGATAATAAAAAGGGTGATGAGTCTGTCTTTTTCATTTTTGAGTGTACGTGCTGCCATGTAAGCAGGTACTGAACAGCCAAACCCCGTCACTAAAGGGATAAAGCTTTTTCCATGTAAGCCAAACTTATGAAAAAATCCATCGAGTAAAAATGCGACACGACTCATATATCCCGTAGTCTCAAGTAAGGCTATGCCTAAAAATAAAATAATAATATTGGGTAAGAACATAATCACTGCCCCAACGCCAGCAATCATACCATCTGCAACAAGAGAACCTAGCTCCCCCTCACCCAGTATCTGCTTGGCTTGCTCACCTAACCATCCAAAAGCAGCATCTATATAATCCATCGGGATAGACCCTAGTTCAAAGGTAAGTTGAAAAAGTACCCACATAAAAAACAAAAACAGAGGAATGCCTAAGATATTATTGATAAGGAGATTATCTATTTTCTGTGTAAGGTTTTTTGCACGCATACTTTTGACTTCCATGACTTCCATCTTTGCACCTTTGGCAAAGGCAAAATGTTCATCAGCAAATATCTCATCTAAATCTTTAGTATTACTGTGTAAATAGATATGTTTTAGCCCTTCTCTCACGATAGGAAGCATCTCTATCCAAATAGGTTCTTCATGCATTTTTCTGTAGACATCTACATTTTCTTGCAACAAACGAACAGCGAGTTGACGGTAAGGCATTTTACATTTGTATTTTTTCTCTTTTAAGAAAGTAACAATGTGTTCTATCTCTTCTTCTATAGGGTCAGAGTAGATTACTTTTGCAGAGGTTTGCTCTTTTTCATACACTTCAATAATAGCCGCTTTAAGTGCTTCCACTCCTATTTTTTGTGATGCAGAAGTCTTGATGCACGGTACACCCAAAATGGCAGAGAGTTGTTTTTCATCTATCTTTATGCCCTCATTTTGAGCTTCATCATCCATGTTAAGTGCAACCACCATCTTTTTGCCTGTCTCTAACAGTTGGGTGGTAAAGAGTAGATTTCTTTGTAAATTTGTAGAGTCAATGACGTTTACAATGACATCATATTCATCTGATTGTAAAAAGCTTTTGGTGACTTTTTCTTCTATTGTATATTCGGTAAGTGAGTAGGCACCAGGCAAATCAATAATATGCACTTCATAGTCTTTACATGATACCTCATCACACATTTTAAACTCTACTTCTGTTTTGTCAACAGTGACCCCCGAGAAGTTACCTACTTTGAGTTTGGCATTAGAGATGGCATTAATGAGAGATGACTTTCCTACATTCGGTTGTCCTGCCAAGGCAATGGTGATTTTTTCCAAAACTTTTCCTTATCTTACTCTATAAACTTACTAAATGATAATTATTATCACTCTTATTGGCGAAGTATATTCACCTTTTCTTAAAAAAAAATTAATACTCACTTAGAGTAAAATAGAAAAACAGGCTCCCTCTGTTCGATTTTCTACCCAAATTTTCCCTTGCATATTGTTTTCTATCACCGTTTTTGCGATGTATAACCCTAGTCCAGAGCCATTTTCCTTGGTACTCACATATTGAGTAAAGATATGCTCTAGTATCTCTTTAGGAATGCCTCCTGCATTGTCTTCTATCGTGACTAAAGAATGCTTACCTTTTTTTTGAATGTTAATATCTATCTGCTTGTTAGATTGGCTACTTACGATTAAAGCATCTTTTGCATTTTGTAAAAGTGACAATACCACTTGCTTATACTCATTTTCATACCCATAAATAGAAACAGACACTTCTTTGTGTAAAGTAATTTCAATATTTTCTAAAGCATACTCCATTTTAATCAGGCTCACCACAGAAGCTAAGGTTTTTTGCATATCAAAATGTACTCTTTTTTTTGAAGGAGAGAAGAACTGTTGAAAATCATTGACTGTTTGGTTAAGCTGGTTTGCTTGTTTTAAAAGGTTGTCTATCTTTACTCTAAAAGTTTCTTGTGTCAATTTACCTGATTCATACTTCATTTTCAAAAGTGTTCCCAAGGTTTGTATAACACTTAATGGCTGTTTCCACTGATGGGTAATCATCGCTATCATTTCACCCATTTGGGCATGTCGTGTTTGTAGTTCCATCATATGCTGTTTCTCTATATTTTTAGCCACAGCTTCATCTACAAGTCTATGCATCTCTTTATTAAATGTCTCTAGTTGCTTATTCTGATATGCTATCTCTTCAAGCAGTAAAAGATTATTATTATTGGATTGTCGCAACTCATACTGTGCCATTGTCTGCTTGGTAATATTTTCAAAAAGAATAATCAACGTATCAAAATTCTTATTGGGATGGACGCGTATATTGATGTAACTTTTAGGTGCTTTAAAAACCATAGGAATCATAAGTTCTTCTAGCTGTCCTGCTAAAATCGAAGCCAAATCCTCTTCCATTCCTACGAGTTCTGGTACCATATCAAAAAGCTCTATCTTATCTAATGTCAAAATCTCTTTTTCACAATATTTTGAAATGGCATCTGAACACTTCAACACTTCAAAGGAACTACTCACAATACAATATTCATACAGATGATTAGAGCATATGGCCTTGACAACTTCACTACTATACATACTTTTCTTATCTCCCTCATATGTTAGAGGTTATTATAGCAAGATAATAAGCTCATGTTAACGCATACGTGTTAAAATATTTGATGCATTTCACATTTGGTTCACCCTACTTTCTTTTGCTACTGTTATTTCTACCTTGTTTTCTATGGTGTAAACAGTATGCCAAGCCCTATTATTTCTCTCAACTGGCATGGATAAGCAGACAAAGCCCACTACTTTCATGGGAACCTTGGCTAAAGATGCTTCTTTTTACTCTGATGGTCATAGCCCTCGCAAAACCTTTTGTCTATGACACAAATGACAACCACCATAAAAAAGGGCGTGACCTTATCTTAGCACTAGATGCCAGTGGTTCTATGGCACAGAGTGGATTTGATACCAACGATAGACTCAAAAATAAATTTGAAACCAACTTAGAACTCGCCTCAGACTTCATCAAAGAGCGTCAAGATGACAACATGGGGGTTGTCATCTTTGGTACCTTTGCCTACACCGCTTCCCCACTTACCTATGACCTAGAGGCTCTCTCTGAACTCTTACAGATGACCAATGTAGGTATCGCAGGGGAGAGTACTGCCATAGGTGATGCCATCATCCAAGCGATGCGTACTCTCTCTTTTGGTGAGGCCAAGAACAAAGCCATCATCTTGCTCACCGATGGTTACCATAATGCAGGAGAACACTCCCCCAAAGTTGCCGTGCAAAAGGCCAAAAAGAAAGGCATCAAAATCTACACCATCGGTATAGGTAAAAAGTCTGACTACGATGTCGCTCTACTTGAACAGATAGCTAAAGAGAGTGGAGCAAAGTCATACGCTGCCTCTTCAGCCAAAGCACTCAAAGGCATTTATGATGAGATAAACCAACTTGAGCCTTCTGCCATACGCAGTGAAAACTATCTTAATCAACGGCTACTGATTACGGTGCCTTTGGGTATTGTCTTTATTTTACTTTTGCTTTGGACACTTTGGCTCAGTAAGGAGCAGAAATGACGCTTCTATATCCCTCTTTTTTATGGCTTCTCATACCCCTTCTTATCCTTTTGTGGAAAAGCAACAAAAAAGTACAAGAGGTGATACACCTCATCATTCTTAGCCTACTCCTGCTTAGTTTAGCTCGTCCTGTAGAAGAACAAGCTCTGCAAGAGGGAAGCATCAAAGCCAAAGATATTATCATCGCAGTGGATGTCTCTTACTCTATGCAAGCAAAAGACCTCTCTCCTTCACGCTATGATTTTGCAAAAGAAACCATCGCTCTTCTGTTAGAAAAAAGACCCACAGACAATGTCATGCTCCTCGCCTTTACTACCAACCCTCTACTCCTCTCTCCTCCTACCACTGACCATGCCCTCATAAACATCGCCTTGCAGAGTTTAAACCCTGAGTATATCCTCACCAAAGGTACATCATTAGCGAAACTTTTTAAACGCCTCTCTCACATGCAATTAACGGGGAAGAACCTTATCCTTATGAGTGACGGAGGAGAAGAGTCTGACCTTAGTAAACTCACTGCCCTACTTGCAGACTCTGGTGTCTCCTTAACCATCCTAGCTTTAGGTACAACACGAGGTACAACAGTAGAAAACAAGGATGGAACCCTGCTTAAAGACAAGCAAGGAAACCTTGTCATCTCACGTATCAACCCTCTTTTGGAAGATTTGGCTTTAGTCTCAAAAGGTATCTATCTTACGCCCTCCACTTCAGAAGAAGATACAGCCAAAGCCCTAGATAATGCTCTCCGACAAAACAACACCCAAGCACAGATGATACAAAAGATGCAACGTCACTATGTAGAACGTTACCAAATTCCTTTGGCTTTAGCACTGCTGCTTTTTCTTATGCTGTATACACGTGGGGTGAAGTATCTTATTTTATTTTTTACCTTTTTAGGACTACCTTTACATGCTTCATTTATAGATGAATACCATCTAAATAAAGCCTATCAAAGCTATGAAAAAAAAGCATTTAAGGGTGCAACACAGCACCTAAAAAAGATAAAAACTCCCTCTTTACAAAGCCAGTTTGCCTTAGCAAACAGTTATTACAAAGAAGGCTTTTATGAAAAGTCGATTACATACTACAAGTCCATACGTTCCACTTCTTTAACCACAAAACAGAAACTTTACTACAATATCGCCAATGCCTATGCTATGCTTGAAGCGTATGATAAAGCCAAAATTTACTATACTAAAACATTACAATTGGGTGAGGATGCAGATGCACGCTATAACCTTGAACGCATTGTTCTTTTAGCTGACAAGAAAGATGCCTCTGTGGGCATCGCCCATCCCAAATCACAAAGTTCAGACAGTAGCAAATCTGAAGCACAAGAGAAGAAAAAAGAGAATACCCAAGAAGAGGACCAACCAAG
>JAMONG010000272.1 GCA_027066595.1 Sulfurovum sp. | reverse complement strand
TCCATGGGGCTTTTCAGTACTCATGTCCCTACTTATGCATCTTCTTTCATCGACAGCTATCTTTTGGAACACCAACAAAATTCAAAAGAACTGGCAAAGGCATTTGGTACCTTAGTGGTACAAGACCCTGTAGGAAGAATGAAACCACTCGACACACAAAACCGTGAGGTACTCAACAAATTAACAGGAAAAGACCACTGGCATAACATGACGGCAAACCAAGTCATCTTAGGCATGTTCTCAAAACCTGAACTTTGGAAAAAAGTAAATCTCATACGTGTTAAAACACCCAAGCTAAAAAAACTTTTAAATATCCCCCAACATCAAAAACTGGCAAAATTTATTGATTTCTTTGATGAAAAAGGAAACTATAAACTCACCAAAGAAGTAGAACACGCAAACCAACTTGTTCCCTCAAAAAGAGGTACATTTGAGCGAGATGTCATAAAAGCCGATGAACGGTTAAACATTACCTTTATGTCCTACCGAGGTGTGCTTTTAACCATTTTTCCTTTGGCAAACAATGAGAGAGATAAATGGGTAGACTTTAAAACAATGTTCAGCATGGTTGACAATAGTAAACTAAAAAGAGCCACAAGCCGTCTGCTTGATGTCTGTTACAATCGTCACTATGAAAAAGGCTTTAGCTACATAGATACCATTAAAAACTACCAAAATGCGTTTGGAAAATCGGTTATGCCTTCACAACAAAAGCTCACTACCGAACTTTGGTTCAATCAAATCTCTCTTTTCTTCAAACTCTCAATAGCTTACCTTCTGTTTGGCGTACTCCTTTTGGTCTATGGCTTAACTTCCATGTTTTACAATAAACTCATTCATCAAAAAATTAAAATGACCATTAGCATCATCGCTTTCACCTTTTTTATATTACACACTTTTGGCATTGCCATTCGTTGGTACATAGGAGGATATGCTCCTATCTCCAATACCTATGAAACCATGATATACATTGCTTACACAGCCATCTTAACCTCCATACTATTTTTACGAAAGTCCACCATTGCCATTTCAGCATCTTTCATTATGGCTGGGATTTTCATCTTTGCAGCCTATCTAGGAGAGATTGACCCTGAGATTACCAACTTAGTTCCTGTCTTAAAATCCTACTGGCTAAGCATTCACGTCTCTGTTATTACAGGTAGTTATGGCTTCTTTGGAGTGGGTGCTATTTTAGGAATGATTACCCTTTTTCTCTTTATTTTACGCCAAAAAAAGTACCCTCATATTGACACACACATTCAAAACATCACTTACATCAATGAGGTTGCCTTAACATTAGGCTTAACACTCTTAGTCATTGGTAACTTCCTTGGAGGAATTTGGGCAAATGAGTCATGGGGACGCTATTGGGGTTGGGATCCAAAAGAGACATGGGCCTATATCTCAATCATTGTCTATGTTATGGTTCTTCATTTACGACTGATTAAAAAGGTATATTCCCCTTACCTTTTTGCCTTACTCTCTGTACTCTCATTCTTCTCCATACTTATGACCTATTTTGGAGTAAACTTTTACTTAGCAGGAATGCACTCTTACGCCACAGGTGACCCTGTACCCATACCAACATGGGTCTATGTTGCCACGACAATAGTGCTTAGCATCATAGCCATCGCCTACCCAAAACGAAACTTAAAGGAAATCTAATGAATTATCTACTTACACTTATGGTATTTACACTTTTTACACTGTCTACTAAGGCTCAAACACTTAAAGAGTTTATACACCATGAAAAAAATACCTCACAGACTGTAATAAAACCTAAACCCTATTATCAAGGAGAAGTAGTTCAAGTCTTACAAGCCAAAGCTTACACCTATTTAGAGATAAAAGAATCAACCAATCTCACTTTCTGGATAGTAACAAACAAAGTAGATGCCCAAATAGGAGATTTTGTACGTTTTCAACAAGAACTTGTAACCAAAAACTTTAAAAGCATTGCACTTAACAAAGTCTTTAATGAGCTGATGTTTGTCTCTCATTTACAATACAAGAAAAGCTCATCAAATTAAAGTTAAGCTAAAATGAGTTATGAATTTACTTGAATATTATCAAGACCAGCTCCCAAGTAGTGAACATTTTACCCTTAGAAAATGTATGTTACCCAAAGAAGGAGATATTAATCTTTATGGTGTAAGAGGTGCGGGAAAAACATCCCTCATTGCAGATTACCTTAGTCAGGTAGATACAAAATATACTCTCTACATAGATTGTGAAGACCCTAACCTCATTCTTCATACTTTGGAACTTGTGGCACTACAACAGTATATAGATAAAAATAGTATTACCCTCCTCGTTTTAGACCATTACCACAATGATATACTCCCCTCCTTCCCAAATGTACATAAACTTATAATACTCTCCCGTATCGCATTACACTACCCTGAATTTACGTCTATTGAACTTTTTCCTTTAGACTATGAAGAGTTTTTGGCATTTGAAACTACATCAGCACAGAACCAAGGGTTTAACCATTTTTTGCGTTCGGGGACACTCCCTTTACTTGCACGTTCTCAAAAATCTAATATGCAAGCAATGAAAAACTTTTTTCAATCTGCCTTCACAGAACAAGAACAAAAACTTCTTCTCATCTTAGCACAGCACCATACAAAACATCTCACCACCCACCAAATTTATACCTTTGCTAAAGAGCAGTTTAAAGTCTCAAAAGATTGGCTCTACAAGACTATCAAACAATTTAAGGAAGAAAAACTACTCTTTTTCATAGATGACCACTATCAAAAGTCAGGTAAAAAAATGCTCCTCTTTGACTTTGCCTTTGCAAAATACCTTACCTTGGGTCAACCCTTTATCTTACAATTTGACACAATGATAGCCTTAGCTCTCATAAAACATCATATAAGTGTACAGACTCTAGGCATACATGGGTACATAAAAAAAAATAATGAACTCATCATCCCAGCACCTTTTGAGAGTGAAGATAGCCTTTGGGTAAAGTCACAAAATAAGTTTAATATCTATAAAAAATATGGCATCTCAAAAGTCACTATTGTAACCATGGTAAACCGTTACCACTATAGTATAGAAAAACTATACTTTGAAGCCCTACCTTTTGATGAGTGGTCAGTCATTAACGATGAAGAAGATTAAGACTTACTATTAAGCTATGTTTAGCTAGAATTCTCATGCCTCTTTTTAGACCTGTGCAACGGTGATGAAAGACAATGGGTCAGGATGGGAACATAGCAGCCCACCTTTCTTCACTGGGTGCCGCAGGTATCTGGAGAGGGGTACTACATTAAAATAACCAATCATCAAAACTTATACCTTGTTTATTGATTATCTTAATAATTTATCATCATATTGTATTGAGAGGTGTCCGAGTGGTCGAAGGTGCAGACCTGGAACGTCTGTGTGGGGCAACCCACCGAGGGTTCGAATCCCTTCCTCTCAGCCAGTTAACCATTATTTTAATACATCTTCCAACCTCATTTAAAAATCCAAAGTTATTTATAGTATACTAAGCGCAATATTATTATGACAAGGTCACACATATGAAAAAACTCTCTTTATTCCTCTCTATTTTTTTACTTCTTTCTTTTACAGGCTGTAGTAGCCCTAGCTTTTCTAGTAAAAAAGTCAAAAAAGAGTACTTTACTGGTGGTCAAATACGTTCAGAATTTATCATGGATGACGACACAGGACAAAATGGTCTCCTCAAGCAGTATGGATACAACGGAAATGTCACTTCAACTGTCACCAAAAGAAATGGTGTAAAAGATGGCATAGAAACAGGGTTTGATGAACAAGGTCGTGTTATTTGGAAGCTTAATTATGTCAACGGGAAACAAGAAGGTCAACAATATGCCTACTACCCCAATGGTGACGTGATGGTTTCATATACATATGTTTCTGGTCTCAAACACGGGCCAGCTATGTCATACAATAAAGATGGCTCAATCAGCAAAACAGTGCAATATAAAAATGATAAGCTTAGTAATTAATCTTACCCTATATTTTTATGTCAATACTCCCTCACTATATACACATCATTAACCCCAAGCTTAAACACATTTATCTTAGCTTTACGGGGGAGGGGGAACTCCTTATTAAGTCTCCTCAAGTTTCGCAAAAGCAGATAGAACAACTCTTACTTAAAAAAGCCTCATGGATAAGTAACTCACGTAAAAAATTTGAAGCGAAAAAAGGAAAGTGGATTGACTTTTCACAGAAAAGTGAACTTTATTTTTTAGGGGAACCTTATAAAATACACCTTATAGAGTATGAGAAAAAACGGACTAAACTCCACTTCGATGGAGATGTATTTACTCTCTACTATCATCTCTATGATAAAAAGATATTTCAACGGCATATTGATACATTTTACAAAGAAGAAGCAACAACTTATATGCTTCCACTTATAGAACAGTGGGCTAATACTATGGGTCTACAACCAAAAAAGATTAGTTTTAGAAAAACAAAACGACAGTGGGGTTCTTGTTCTGCTAAAAATGACTTAAGTTTTAACACTATGATAATGAAACTCCCTTTAGATGTGATACAATACATCATTGTGCATGAACTTGCACATATCAAACATAAGCATCACCAAAAAGCATTTTGGAGATGTGTTGAAAGCTATTTACCTGCATACAAAACACAGGTTCAAAAACTAAAAAATTTTACTACCTAAGGAAAATAATGGATATTTACCTCTTAGCTTTTTTACTTATCATCCTTATAGGGTCAGTCCTTGTGTATATCTACTACTTAAAAGAAAAAAAGGAACAACTAGACAGTATTCGTAGAGGCTTTTGCCCGCACTGTAAACAAGCAGACATCGAACTTACAGACAAACGTTCTAGCGGCTGCTCTGGTCCACAGATGCTAACCTTTGAGTGTCTCTCTTGTGGATATATCAACAGTTTTGCCGTAGATAATTCTGAGAGTTCTTGTGGTACAGGAGGATGTCGTTAGTTGACAGATGTACATTAGTATGCTATAACGCTACTAAAAAGGCAATTTATGAATTTTGGTACCTCCTCTTTAGACTTTTCAATCCTTCCCTATATAGAGGGTGTTAATCCTCCTGTAACAAAACCTAACCCTAGCTTTTTAACTGATATCGGGGAAGAAGGCATACGTGATTTACTTGATAGATTTTACATGGGTCTTTTTGAGAGCCCGATTAAGAATATTTTTCCAACCACAAAAGAAGCAATGAATATAGCAGGACAGCACTCCGCAGATTTTTTCATACAAATCTGTGGAGGTCCTCAGTATTTTAACCAAAATAGAGGTGCCCCTCAAATGAGAGGAAGACATGCCCCTTTTCGCATCACCCCTCATGCACGCTTACATTGGCTTGTCACTTTTGAAGAAGCTCTACAACCTATTATTGAAAACAAATTAAGTTCAGAAGAAAATATTCAAAGTTTCTGGAATTATTTAAATGTATTTTCTCAATGGATGATAAATAGTAAGGATTAATATCACTGTCTTGACAAACTTTCAAGTATGTTAGGTATTTAATTTGAGTTGTTTAAAAAGTATGGCCGGGAGAGGGGGATTCGAACCCCCGGAGGTATAACCCTCACCGGTTTTCAAGACCGGCACATTCGACCACTCTGACATCTCCCGACATTTTGAAGAATAGAATTCTATCTAAAAGAAGAT
>JAMONG010000271.1 GCA_027066595.1 Sulfurovum sp. | reverse complement strand
CATGATGGACTTCATGCTTCCTAGTTTTTTCATCTGCTCCATTTGGGCTAAAAAATCGTTGAAGTTAAATTTCCCTTTTTTAATCTTTTGGGTCATTCTTTTTGCTTCTTTAGGGTCTATGGTCGCTGCTGCTCTCTCTGCTAGACCTTCCACATCTCCTGCACCCATCAGACGACTTACTATCCTGTCTGAGATAAACTGCTCTAAGTCTGGCATCTTCTCACCATTACCAATGAAACGTAGAGGTACACCTACTTGCTGAGTCAATCCAAGTGCCACCCCACCTTTACCATCTCCATCAAATTTAGAAAGTACCACACCTGTGATACCTATCTTATCTTTAAAGGTTTGCGCAGTTCGTACAGCATCTTGCCCTGTCATAGCATCTGCCACATAGAAAAGTTCATCAGGGTTGGCTACTTTTTTGACTTCTGCTAGCTCATCCATAAGTTCATCATCTATGGCTAAACGTCCAGCAGTATCTATGAGCACAACATCATAAAGCTCTTTCTCCGCCTTTTCAAGACCTCGTTTGACTATCTGTGTTGGTGTTGCACTCTCGTCTGCTACCAGCTCCACTTCTATACCCGCAGTAATCTGTTTGAGTTGTTCAACCGCTGCAAGTCTTTGTAAATCTGCAGCAATCACAAGTACTTTTTTCTTTTTTTGTTCTTTGAGGAAGTATGCTAGTTTACCTGTACTAGTCGTTTTACCAGAACCTTGCAAACCTATCATCAACACAACAGTTGGTGGCTTAGAAGCGAAGGTAAAGCCTTTAGGTGCTCCTTCTAGTGTGAGTATGTCTGTGAGTTTGTCTTGGAGTGCTTTAAGAAAATTATCTTTTCCTACACCATGTTTTTTAGTCTCAAACTCAACCGTTGAGATAAGGTCTTTAACTACCTTATGATGCACATCCGATTTAAGAAGTGACTTTTTAAGTTCTGTGGTTGCTTTTTTAAGTGCTTTTTCATCATCATGAAAACGTATTTTGCCAATGGCATTTTTAAAACTGTCGGTTAAATTATCAAACATTTTTTACCTTGTATGTGTTCTATATTATTGTTGCGATTTTACCCTATTTGGGCTTAATACAAATATTTCACGGTAACTTGCTTGTACACAACACAATTTATAAGCCTTTCTCTAGTTCAAATATTTTCTCTAACTTTAACTGCCATGAAGCCTCTCCCATTTGAAGCTTATATGTCAATTGGCGTGTACCGCCTGTGGGTTTTACATTACTATCATTCTTTTTATATATAGGAAAGTGTCTCACTAAAGCATTGTCTACAATACCAAAGCTATCATGTCCCATATAGCCTTTTGCTTCTTTTGATGCAACATCAAGTTCAGGAAAAGAGATGATACTTAGTGTTTTTTTATGATTAGCACTATACGCTATCACATTTCCATATGCACCACTCCCTGCTGATGTAGTATAGATATATATTTCAGGCGAAGCATCTACATTAAGATCTGCCACCTCTACACCTGTCACAACCCCATCAATCTCTTGATGAATCACAGTATTATCAATCTCTAAACCTGAGGGCGTAATACTAAGTTGACGCAATGAACCCTCTCCTGTTGTGATGATGTGAAAACTTATTCCTTGCGAAGACAATGTTTTATCAAAACTCAACTTATTTGCATAAAGCAATACACCCATCAAACTTAGTAAAAATGATATATTTCGAATTTGTTTTAATAGCATTTTTTATCCTTTAATTAAATTATAAATGTATCATTTTAAAAAATACTATCTATAAAATGATACCCAGATAACGCTATTTATACTTAGCGATA
Organism: Sulfurovum sp.; assembly: GCA_027066595.1. Lineage (GTDB taxonomy): Bacteria > Campylobacterota > Campylobacteria > Campylobacterales > Sulfurovaceae > Sulfurovum. Next base: position 21,284 of record JAMONG010000271.1, on the reverse strand, counting down.
TCTTTAGGCTCTTTTGCATTAAATTCATAATCAAGTATCTTCATCTTTGAAGAGTGAAGTAAGACACGTTTAGACTGAGTACGGCTTCCATACTGTTCATCTCCAACTACAGGATGCCCAATGTGGGCTAAGTGCACACGTATTTGGTGTGTTCGTCCTGTGGTTATCTCTATGTTTACTTTAGACTTCTTACCTTGAAGCTCTTCGGGCTTGACTATCGTATGTGCTTTTTTACCACGAATTGGGTCTATAAGTGAAAATGCCTTACCTTTTTTGATGGTAAATATAGGCTCGTCTATCACTACCTTTTCATAAAGTACACCTTCTATCCATGCCACATAATGCTTCTCAACATGACGTAACTTAAACTCTTTGATGGCTTTCTCTACAAAGGCATCATTTTTCCCTAAAAGTAAAACACCCGAAGTATCTCTGTCAAGCCTATGAAGTAACACTGCACCATCTATGGCATCTTGTATATCATAGCTATCTACCTGTGCAGGTTTATTGATAGCAATGATGTCTTCATCTTGGTAGAGTATCGCTATATCTTCAGGGTACTCTACACGAAAAAATGTCTCTGTATGTATATCTGCACGTGCGATTTTTACTTTTTTGTCTTCTACAAAAACCAACCCTCTATCTATAAGCTCTTTTGCTTTTTTATTAGAGATACCTTTTTGAAGTGCCAATACTTTATATGCTTTATCTGTTGCCATTTTTTATCCAATTTTAGTCATTATTTGCTAATTATAGCACTATTTATACTCTCTACGATAGGAGAGATGTCTGTTTTACTCTTTAACTTTGTAGGTTTTAAAAGCCCATGCTGTAAAAGTCTACGTGATAGATTAGATGCTTCTACTATAGTGATACCCTCAACTGCTTCAAAAATATCTACCTGATTAAAGTAGTGCTTTCCAGAGATTATCTTACATCCAAACTGTGCAGCTTCAGCAGCATTATGCCCACCTATGGGCTTAAATGCCCCACCTAAAATGACGATATCACAAATCGCATAGATATTTACCAGTTCACCTAAGGTATCTACCAAGACAATGTCATCTTCTAAACGCTCATTTTCAGAATAACGATGCCAAGTCAGCTTCTCTTTTTTGCTAAATGTGTCTATCATGCTAGCCACCTTATCAAAACGCTCTGGATGACGGGGTACGACTATAAGTCTTGCCTTTGCATTCACCTGTTTAAATGTAGAAAAAGCATCCAAAATCAATCCTTCTTCTCCCTCATGTGTACTTGCTGCACAAAGTGTCATACCTACTGGCTTCATAAGTGTTTTAGTCACACTAGGTAAACTGGAAAGTTTTATGTTACCCATAACTACAATATTTTTAGCCCCCAATGATGCTAAACGTTCTCTGTCTATCTCCGTTTGTGCATAGACTTCATCTATATACTTAAATATCTGCACATAAAGCCACTTCATACGAAGATACTTTGGGTATGAACGCTCTGACATTCGTGCATTGATGAGCATCGTTTTTGCCCCTCGTTTCCTAGCCAAGGCAAAAAGCAAATACCAAAACTCTGCTTCCATCACCACCAGTACCTTTTGAGGTCTCATCCAAAAAAAGAGTAATGCCTCAAAAGGCAAGTAACGACTCTCTTTCGTATAGGCATTGATTGCTTCATATCCTGTCTGTGTGGTACTACTCATACGCAAAAGTTCAGGAGGTAACCTATCTACTAAAGGTTTAATTGCCTTTGCTTCTCCAAAAGAACATGAGTGAAACCAAACACCGTTTGGCTTGAGTGTACTATTTTTCCATAAAAAAAACCTAGCAGGTATGGACGCTTTATATTTTGTTTTAAAAGAAAAAAGAAGAAGAAAAGGAAGTGCTAAAAAGTAGAGTAAAAAAGCAAATAGACTATAGAGAAAAAAGAATGTTTTCTCCATAGGTTCTCACTTGTTATGCTTCAGCTGTAACAGGCTCGATATATAAAATACGTCCACAGTGAGGACAATTACAAATTTCATCTGCTCTTATCACTTCTGAATATGTTTTATCATTTAGTTTCATGTAACATCCGTAACATGCTTGCTTTTTAACAGGAACAACAGCTGAATTGCCTGCCCAGATACGAATCTTTTCATAAAATGCAAGCACTTTTTGCTCAAGGTTTCTGCTAAGCTCTTCTCTTTTTACAAAAAGCTCACCTTTTGCTTTCTCTATCTCAGCTTTTTCAACTGAAACTACTTCGTTAAGTGCTTTAAATTCACTAGCAAATGTCGTTACTTTTTCACTTGCTTCTTCTAAAAGTGCCTTCTTAGTCTCATTGATTCCTTGAAGTCTTTCTATCTCTTCATTGGCAAAAGTCATTTTTTCTTTTGCAATGTCTTCTTCTAAAGAGAGTGCTTTCATCTCTTTTTCTGTAGAAATTTCTTTAAGTTTTTTAGCATTTAAAGAGAGTTGCTCATTTAAAAGCGTAAGTTGTTCTTCAAAAGTTTTTACTTTAGCATCATTATCTACGATGTCAGCATTCAGTGCATCTAGCTCACCTTGTGCAGCATCAATCTTTTTTTGAATTTTTGCTATTTTTTTATCGGCAGCTTCAAGTTGTGGGGTATAAGAGTCAATCGCTTTGTCATTATTTGAAAGCTCGATAAGCTCATTTAGGTGTTTGTTCAATCTCTGTCCTTTAGGAGTTTCAAAGTACTTCTATTACATATTTAGAAGGTTAAGAACCTATTTCGGTATGAAATGGGTTTTTAGAATTCGCAATTATAGCGAAAATAGGTAAAACTTTCAATTCTTCCATTAAAATCTCTGCAAAAAACTTCTCAGATTCATAATGTCCGATGTCTATCATCATCAAATCTTCACTCATCGCTTTCATCGCATCATGGTATTTAATGTCACCCGTTAAAAAACAGTCTGCCTCTACCTCATCCATAAGTGAAGCCCCTGCCCCTGTACAAAGTGCTATAGACTTAATATTCTCTTTTTTTCCTACGACTTTAAGTGTGGGTAAGTTAAGTTTCTCTTTTATAAGATTTAAAAGTGCCTTATAGTTCCATTCACCTTGTGTAGTACACAAAAAAGGTTTTTGACTCTCCATCTTAAAGCCTAAAACTTTTTCAAAGACATATTGATTCAAATGTGTCTGGTCAAAGTTCGTATGTAGGGCAATGCACGACTGCTTTTGAAGTATCATCTGCTCCATCAAGTTAGAGGGGTACTTCCCAAAATCAAGCTGTGAAAGTTTGTCAAATATCAGCGGATGATGCACCACAAAAAGTGTACCCTCTTTGGCTTCTTCTATCATGTCAAAATCAATGTCTAGAGAAACAACTATCTGTGAAACCTCACGTCCTAAATCACCTACAATAAGCCCAGAATTATCCCATTTCTCTTGTAATTCAAAAGGACTTATTTTATCTAGGTGATTGTAGATTTTTTGTAGTTTCATGCTTTGCCTCTTCATCTATTTTCAGTTTTTTTTATTATAACATAACACCTATTACTATTGAACCCATACCTACAACTCATCCCCTGTTTTTATAATGTCTAATCCAAAACGTTCTCTAAGTTTGTGAAGTGCTCTGCTAAGATGATGTTGTTCTATATCCTCATCTAAGTCCATAAGTGAGAGTGTTTTTTTGTGTTGGTTTGTAAAATTAGAGACATTCAATGAAAGTTTAATAGCACCTTTATGTAAAGCTATACTCCCATACATTTTAGAAAGTATAGATTTAAAAAGTGACTCAGAAAAGAGTCTATCTATCGTGATACTCTGTTTTACTTTGACACCATATTCATAGTTAATTTTAAGATAGTAACTTGTGGGATTCACCTCTGTTTTCATGACTATATAGACAATATGACGTGCCATTATCATCATGCGTCGACGTATTTCATTTTTATCATGTATGGCATCAAAGGTACGGCTTATGCCTATAGATTTTCTTTGAGATTTACCATCAATCCCCTCTTTGGATGTTCCTGTCACTCTAGCATAAAGCTGTATACCAGGCTTCTTCCATGTATAAAAAAGATTTCTATTTCGCTTTATGTCTCCAAGGGTTTTAATATAGTGTGCTTCAAGCCTCTTTTGAAACCCTTTGCCAATACCAGGGAATTTTTTAATCGGTATATTTTCTATGTAGGTATCTATATTCTTAACCTCATAGACCCCATAAGGTTTTGCAGTTTCTGTGGCTAGTTTGGCTATCCATTTGGCATGAGATATGCCTATGGAGACAGGAATATCAAAGTGCTGTCGTATCTTCTCTTGCAGTGTTTTTGCAAAGTCATATACTTCATCATCCCTTATCCATCCACTTACATCACAAAAAAATTCATCGATACTAAACTGCTCCACTTTAGGGATATGGGCTCTCATAAAATCATGCATCTGATGCGATATCGTATGATAAAGTGGATAGTTAGAAGGAATCACAACCATTTCAGGACAAAGCTGTAGTGCTTGAGCAAGAGGCATCGCTGTCTTAACCCCTTTTGCTCTCGCCTCATACGAAGCAGAAGTCACGATGCCTCGTATCTTCTTTCTGCCTTCTACTTCATCTACAAAATAGTTTTCAAAGGTCTTTTTTTTTGCAGAATAAAATACAGGTGTTACAAATGCACCAGAGTTTTCATGCATCAGTTTTATATTGGTACGTTTTTTGTTAAATATCTCTAAATTTGAGCGAGACCCAACGCACATAGCAATAGCTTTGAGTTTATCATCAACACTACGTTCAGCAGAGGCAAAAAAAGAGTCTATATCTATATGAAGAAACATAGATGAAGTATAGTATAGATTTGAGAAAGTGGGTAAAAATATTGCAAATTGGCATATTTTACCCTATGTTCTAACGTGCTACCCTTTTAGACTTCTCTTCCACTTGTTTCCCCAAGTCTTCTTTATAAGCCACAATGGTATTTTGTACTTCTTTATCTCCTGCTCCTACTATCTGTGCAGCTAAAATTCCTGCATTTTTAGCCCCATTAAGTGCTACAGTAGCTACAGGTACACCCCCAGGCATTTGGAGTATAGAGAGTATGGAGTCCCAGCCATCTATGGAATTACTCGATTTTATAGGTACACCTATGATAGGCAGTGGAGACATAGAGGCTATCATGCCAGGTAAATGTGCTGCACCTCCTGCTCCTGCTATGATGACTTGTATGCCTCGTTTATGTGCATTTTTCGAGTACTCAAAAAGTTTCTCAGGTGTTCTATGTGCCGAGACCACATCTAACTCATAGCCCACACCAAACTGCTCTAACATTTTTGCTGCTTCTTGCATAACAGGGAGGTCTGAGTCCGAACCCATCACGATACTTACGACTACTTTTGACATGATTTAACCTTTAGTAATTTTTTTACTTCTTCTGCTTTGATGCGTGCTTCTTCTACGCTATTGCCCAGTATAGTCACATGCCCCATCTTTCTTGATGGTCTTGTCAGTTTCTTGCCATAGAGGTGGATTTTGACCCCGTCTATCGCCATACATTCTGCAAAGCCTTCATAATGTACAGGACCTGTATGTCCTGCTTCACCTAAAAGATTGAGCATCACTGAAGAGGTAGTAAGTGCCGTACTTCCTAAAGGTAAGTCAAGTATGGCTCGTAAAAGCTGTTGAAGCTGCGAAGTCACAGCACTGTCTACAGTATGATGCCCAGAATTATGTGGTCTAGGTGCTACTTCATTGATGAGTATTTGCCCTTTAGTATCTATGAAAAACTCCACTGCCAACAAACCAACCATATCGAGATTTTTTATGATTTCTTCTGCCAATATTTCTGCTACTTCTGCCTGTTTCAATGTGATATTGGCAGGACAAAATATCTCTTCAACCAAATTTGTCTCTTCATTAAAGTGCATCTCCACAGCAGGAAAACAACGTACTTCACCTCTTGCATTTTTAGCCGCGATGACAGCTATCTCTTTTTCTATTTCTACTTTGTCTTCTATCATAGAAGCACCATCAAGTAAAGTTGTGCTTGTATCTTTTATAAGTGCAACCCCATGCCCATCATAACCACCTTTACGTAACTTCTGTACAAACGGATAGGTTAATGCCCCACTCTCTATGGCTGTTTTTATCTCATCTACATTGGCATAACACTTAAATGGAGATGTGGGCATACCATGTTTGGTATAAAATTCTTTTTGAAGTCCCTTGTCTTGTATGAGTGCTAAAGTATCTGGATCAGGAAGCACTTTGATTCCCTCTGATTTGAGCTGCTGTAGTGCGTCTATGTTGATGTCTTCTAGTTCATAGGTAAGAATGTCTACTTGTTTACCAAAAGCATAGACATCATCAAAGTCTCTAAAGTCACCTTTTACATAGACATTGGCTACGTTACGTGCAGAGCATCCTTCATCAGGGTCAAGTACATAAGACGATATATCCCATCTACTCGCCTCTTGTATAAGCATTTTACCAAGCTGTCCACCTGCAATGACACCCAATTTTAAACTTGAAGTAACTAATTTTTCTATCAACATTAGCCTTTTACTCTTGCATTACGTTCAGCTTCTTGAGCCTTGTAGAGCTGGGCACATCCGATGGAGAGTTCTCTTACTTTAAGTATATAGTTCTGACGTTGTGCTTGAGAGATGGCTTTTCTAGCATCCAATACATTAAAAGCATGAGAAGCCACCATACACTGGTCATAGGCAGGCAAAGGAAGTCCTGCATCCAAACACACTTTACATTCATTTGAAGCATCTTCAAAGTGTTGAAACAACTTCTCTACATTGGCTACTTCAAAGTGGTACTTTGAAAACTCATACTCACTCTCTTTATGTACATCTGCGTAGGTAGTCACATCATCACCATTTTTGTTCCACACGATGTCAAATATACTGTCTACCCCTTGCAGATACATCGCCAAACGCTCAGTACCATAGGTAATCTCCACAGCCACAGGGTCACAAGCGATGCCCCCTACTTGTTGAAAGTAGGTAAACTGTGTCACTTCCATACCATCAAGCCACACTTCCCAGCCAAGCCCCCAAGCACCAAGCGTTGGAGACTCCCAGTTGTCTTCTACAAAACGGATGTCATGCTCTTGTAAATTAAGCCCCAAATACTCTAAAGACTTCAAGTAAAGCTCCTGAATATTGTCAGGGCTTGGTTTGATAAGTGCTTGAAACTGATAGTAAGAACCCAAACGGTTAGGGTTCTCTCCATAGCGTCCATCAGTTGGTCTTCTACACGGTGATACATACGCAGCCGACCAAGGTTTAGAGTCTAAACTCTTCAGTAGTGTCGCAGGATGAAATGTCCCTGCCCCTGATGGAATGTCATAAGGCTGCACGATGTTACACCCTTGTGCTGCCCAATATTGTTGTAGTTTTAGTAACATATCGCTAAATGTTATTGCATTTTTGTTCATAGTGGTATCTCTTAGTATTAAAGTATTATTTCTATCTCAGAAGAGTCAAGCTCTACTTTTTTGGCTTTGCTGATGCGGTCTTCTTGGAGTTTTACGTGTAACTCATCGTCTTGAAGGGCTAAGATTTGTATCGCCATGTATGCAGCATTGACTGCTCCTGCTCTGCCTATGCCTAGTGTGCCTACAGGTGCACCTTCAGGCATCATCACTGTACTTAACAAGGCATCTTCACCTCTTAATGCCCCTGCTTCCATAGGTACACCAAGTACAGGCTTGGTAGTCGTTGATGCCAATCTTCCTGCAAGGTGAGCTGCCATACCAGCAGCGGCTATAAATACTTGTGCACCTTTTTTCTCTGCCTCTTGAACATACTGTTTGGTACGTTCAGGGCTTCTATGTGCAGAAGTGATGATAAGCTCATATGGTACACCAAACTTTTTTAAAGTCTCGGCACACTCTGTCATGATGGCGTAGTCACTTTTTGAGCCCATTACAATCGATACAAATTTCATTCTTGCTTCCTTTGAATTTATTTTGTTGCTTGTTCTAACTTCATCGGGGTAGACACTTCGGTTAAACCTTTATTTTCTAAAGCTTCAGCGATTTCACGTCTTAAGATGGTGTAGCCAGGTAGCGGTGCTGGTAACATAATGTTATTGGTATTCCCACTATGTACACACTCTAGTTCTTTACCCTCTTTGGTCGTAAGCTTTTTAAAGGTGATGACATAATGCCCTGCTATCTCTTCTATCTTGCCTATGTCATTATCGACCAGTTCAACATTCGCACCTACAGGTACTACTATTTCTACCATGTCACCTAAACATGTTTTGTCTTTACATTTCCAAGTAAGCCCATCTTCGCTGACTAGACCTGCTACTTGATGTGTACCGTACTGTATAGAAAATTCATTTGACTCCGTGTCGTTTCTGTCAAAAGGACGTGAGAGTAAGTACGCATCGGTAAAACCACGATTTTGTGTAGTACCAAGTTCTCTTTGGTAACGTGCCTCATCAAAGTCATTTTTGTAGTGGTCGTCTATCGCATGACGGTAGGCTTTAGTCACCACCCCTGCATAGTAAGGAGACTTGGTACGCCCCTCGATTTTCAGTGAATCAACCACACCAGACTTAAGTATCTCATCAACATGAGATGCCATGTTCATATCTTTGGCATTCATGATGTAGGTACCTATGCCCTCTTCTTCATCGAGTCTAAATGTTGTCCCTGACTCAGGGTTATGTGCATAAATTTCATAAGGGAAACGACAGTCATTTGCACAGCTCCCACGGTTGGGTACACGTCCAGTTTGAAGGGATGATATGAGGCAACGACCAGAGTAAGCAAAACACATAGAACCATGCACAAAGATTTCAAGTTCAAGGTCGGGTATATGGTTTTTAATCGCTTCACAATCTTTAAGGCTTATCTCACGTGCTACAATGATACGCTTTACACCCAAATCATAATAGACCTCTGCATCCATCGCATTCATTACATTGGCTTGGGTAGAGAGATGTATAGGAATATCAGGAGCTATTTTATGTGCTATCTTCACCACACCAGGACTAGAAACAATGAGTGCATCTGGCTTAAGCTCTGCTATTTTGGCGATGTGATTTTCATAGAGTTTCAGCTGTGAGTTAAAAGGAAATGAGTTTACCGTAGAGTAGACTTTTTTTCCTCTCTCATGTGCATAGGCTATCCCCTCTGCATAGGCTTCCATGTCAAACTCTTTACCTGAGCGTATACGTAAAGAAAAGGTACTTGTCCCCCCATATACTGCGTCAGCTCCATAGTTCAGAGCGATTTTCATCTTCTCTAGGTTACCTGCAGGTGCTAAAAGTTCTACTTTATCTGTGTTTATCATCTTATTCCATACGTTCATTATTGGACTTATTTTACCTAAATAGTAGTAAAAAGTAGTTTTCTATGTTAAAATCAGACTATGAATACAATAAGCAGAGTAGATTTACACAACCACACCACACGCTGTAACCATGCTACAGGCACAGTCGATGAATATGTAGAAAGAGCCATAGAACTTGGCATTGATATCTACGGTTTTTCAGAACACGCCCCTATGGATTTTGACCTAGAATATAGACTACCATTTGATGAAGTAGAAGCCTATTTTTCCGACATACAAAGAGTAAAAGAAAAATACAAAAATAAGATACAAATACTCCTAGGCTACGAAGTTGACTGGCTTAAAGGACACATGGACAGTCATGTCTTAAATGCAAAAGTAGATTACCTTATAGGTTCTGTGCACTTTATAGACAAATGGGGCTTTGATAATCCAGAATTTTTAAGTGGATGGAAAGAAAAAGATGTTGATGAGATTTGGCAAGCCTATTTTGAAGCCATAGAAGCCATGGCAAACTCTGGAAAGTTTGACATCGTTGGACATTTTGACCTCATTAAAGTGTTTAAATTTATGCCTAAAAAAGATGTACGTCTTTTATCCAAAAATGCCCTCCAAGCTATCAAAAAAGCGAACATGGTGCTAGAGATAAATACTTCAGGACTACGTAAACCCACAGCAGAAATCTACCCTTCTGCCACGCTACTTCAAGAAGCCTATACCTTAGATATACCGATTACATTTTCTTCAGATGCCCATGCAGTAAATCAAGTGGGTGCAGATTATGATAAAGCCACAGCATTAGCAAAAGAGGTCGGATATACACAAGCTGTTACTTTTCACAAGAGAGACAAACAATTGATTACTTTTTAGGCATAAAAACGCATCTTCTTTATTTTAGAATGGCTATAATCTATGACATTAAATTAAAATTAGGAGCGTTACACATGGGTAAATTTGTTACTGGTACAGAAGAATTCTTTAAGTATTGTGAAGAAAACGAGGTAGAGTTTGTAGACTTTAGATTTACAGATATTAAAGGTGCATGGCATCACATTAGTTACAGAATGAGTGCTGTAAGTGCAGGGCAACTTGAAGGTGGTCTTCCATTCGATGGTTCTTCTATCGAAAACTGGCAACCAATCAATGAATCAGACATGCTTCTTAAGCCTGATGTTGATTCTTCATTCCTAGATCCTTTTACAGCAGATAGCACTGTTATCGTTATTTGTGATGTATATGACATCTACAAAAATGAGCTTTATGCTAAATGTCCAAGATCAATCGCTAAAAAAGCATTAAAAGCACTAGATGAAGCAGGTGTTGCAGATGAAGCTTTCTTTGGTCCTGAAAATGAATTTTTCATCTTTGATGATGTGAAGATTGTTGACAATGACAACCACCAATCATTTAAAGTTGAAACTGACGAAGGTCACTGGGCAGATAATGAAGATTATGGTGAGTATGGAAACATGGGTCATAGACCTAGAATCAAAGGTGGATACTTCCCAGTAATGCCTACAGACTCTGCTGTAGATCTTAGAGCTGAAATGATGCTTCTTCTTGAAGAAGTAGGTTTAGAAGTTATTCTTGGTCACCACGAAGTTGCACAAGGTCAACATGAAATCGGAATCGTATATTCTGACATCATCACAGCTGCTGATAATGTTCAAAAATATAAATATGTTGTTAAAATGGTTGCACACCTTAATGGTAAAACTGCAACATTTATGCCTAAGCCTATCTACAACGATAACGGAAATGGTATGCACGTTCACCAATCATTATGGAAAGATGGTGTTAACACATTCTATGAAGAAGGTGCATACGCGAACCTTTCTAAAACAGCACTTGATTACCTTTCTGGTATCTTTGCACACAAAGAAGCAGTAGCAGCATTCACTAACCCAAGTACAAACTCATTTAAGAGACTACTTCCAGGTTTTGAAGCACCACGTATTCTTACTTACTCTAGCCAAAACCGTTCAGCTGCTTGTCGTATCCCTTATGGTGCAGGTGCACCAGCAACTAGAATTGAAACACGTTTCCCAGATTCTACTGCTTGTCCTTACCTTGCATTCTCAGTACTTATGATTGCTGGTCTTGATGGTATCAAAAAAGGTGGTTATGACTTAGTTGGTCCATTTAATGAAGATTTATTTGAATTAACAAGAGATGAAATTGCTGAGAGAAAAATCCCTGAGCTTCCAAACTCATTTAGAGATGCACTAGAAGGTCTTGCAGAAGATCATGACTTCCTAGCACCTATCATGAGTGCAGAATACATTAAAGAGTATGTTGACTACATGTTCGACAGACACGTTATACCTGTTGAAGGTCGCCCAACAGCACATGAGTACATTACTACTTACTCTTGCTAATTTTTTAAATATGGTGGATAATTTATCCACCATATTTTACCCTTTCTTCACCCCCCCTTTTTTTAAGCAACTCCTTAATTTTTATAACTATAATTTATTTACCAAAATTTAAAAGGAAAAAGAATGTTAAAAAAAATTACGCTAACAGGAATAGCATTAAGTGCATTACTACTATCGGGATGTGGTGGAGGAAGTGATAATAATGAAAATGTCAATCCTATGAATAATAAAGAAGTTATTGTTATCTTAAGAGATGTATCTCCTGGTATATGTGAATCTGCAGAATACAGAAATTTATTATCAGTAGAGTTGATTGGTGTTTTAACGGAAGAAAAACCAAATACTGTAACTTGTGCCGATTATGGGAAAAAAGATGACCGTATTGAATGTACTGTGGAGTACTATACCGAAGCTGGTCGTGGTAATGTAGCATGTGTTGTTGGAGCAGATGGACTTAAAAATAATGCTCAAGCAAGAGTAGTCGACAGTTCATATTTTGCGACTACAGTCCATACAAAACTAATTCAACTAGCAGAGTAATTTAATAAACGCTTCTTTCATTTCATTCCTATTTATAAGATAATAGGAATGAAATAGTAAATAATACTACTTCTTAAAAATACTCTTCTCAACTTCAGGTTTAAAAAAAGTAAAATAAGCCCAAAGTGTAGTACCATAGACAAAAATAGAAAGTCCTACTACCCCTACAGTAACCACTTCAAAAAACTCTTTGTGTTCAAAGCTATTAGGTATCATATGTACAAGTATGATAGACAATGCCCCTTTCATCCCTGAGAATGTCAAGATAAACCATCCCTCTACCCCTACAGGAGCTATATGCTTTATCTTATCTCCTATAAAAGCAAATTTTGCCATAGAGATAGCACGTATGAGTGTGGTGATACCAAACATGATAAATATCTCCGTTTTATACTGCCATAACTTCTCAAAGTTTGCCATCTCAGCTAAGACAAAAAATATCATAACAGCAGCGATGTATCCAAACTCTTTTGCCATTTCATAGATGTATTCTAGTCTCTCTTGTGTCGTTGCTTTAATACTGCTAAGTCTTATCTTCCGCATAAAACTTTTCACTTTTTTAGCTTCATCTTCGACCAATACTTCATTGTCACTGTCTATCCATGCTTTGGTTGCAATAATAGAGACAATAAGTGTCAAGATACCAGAGACATGCATCTCTTCTGCTATCACATACGCTAAATATGCCTCAATGATAAACGCAAAGAACTCACCTCTTTTGTCAGAGAAAAGTTTCATAATCATATAAAAAGAGAACCCTATGGTTAAACCTATGCCTGTACTCACCACAAAAACACGTAGTGCATCTAAAGTAGCATCTCCTGCATTTATCGTACCAGACATCATCCATGGTAGTCCTATAAAGAAAAAGGCGATAACCGCAGTAGCATCATTACCAAGAGACTCTCCCTCTATAAGTACTTTAAGATGATGACTAATCCCTTTAAAACGAGAGAGTATAGACTGGACAGAGACTGCATCAGTTGCCATGTTGATAGCAAAGAGTGAAACATATGCTCCAAGGGTTAAAGACTCAAATACATTCAAGTAGTACATACTTGCACCCACTGTAATAGAGAGAGCCACAGCGACGATAGCTAAGTAAAATATATCCCAACTGTATTTTTTAATGTCTGAAAAATGCAAATGTAAAGCATCTCCCATAAAGATAAGTGGGATACAGAACAATATGATGGTATCAAAGTGTAGTTTCAAGTCTATAGGTACTGCCATAGGAACATAGGTATAGATAGAGTAAGACCCAATCAGTAGTATAAATACAGACGGTATTTTTAATCTATTTGCCAGTGCATCTGAAAAGACCACTAGACTCAATATGGTAATAAGTATAATCTCTGGTGCAAAACTATGCATCAAAACTCCTAAAATAATTCTCCACTGTCATTAGAGACAGGGGTAAGTGGTACTTTTCGTCGTGGATGTAATGCATCTTCCATAACATCTAATGGTTCTTCTTCATTATAGGTAGGCGTATCATCAATATTAATAGGTTTAGCCATACCTATCTCACCTTCATCAGGGTCAACATCTTCTATTATCTCTGTATCTTCTTCTAAAACATTCTCAGTTTTAACAGGTTTTTTATAGGCATTTGGTAAAGGCGAATGTTTTGTATAGAGTTCTGATTTCCCTTCATACACACCTCTAAATACCCCTTGTGGTATATCAAACGTACGTTTTGTATCAGGGTAAAGTTCAAGTAATTTTTTATAATAATAAGCAAATGCAGGAGCAGCCAATGCCCCTCCTGTTGCACCTCTACCTATACGTTTATTATCATCTCTACCAAACCATACGATGGTCTCAATGGTAGGAGAGTACCCACAAAACCACGCATCGATGTTGTCATTTGTTGTACCTGTTTTACCTGCAAGTTCTATACCATCTACACGTGCATTTCTACCTGTACCACGTTTGACAACATCCATTAAAACATCTGTCATTAAGTAGGCCTGTTCAGGTGTGGTAAAATTAGCTATCTCTTTAGGACGTGTCTCATAAATAATCGCACCCTCTTTTGAGATAATTTTACTTACAAGTCTAGGCTCTATCATATGTCCTTTGTTTGCAAAGACAGAAAATATCTGAGCCATTTTAAGAGGGCTAAGTCCTAAGTTACCAAGAGCGATAGACATATCTCTAGGGATATGTGGTACATCTAAAAATGCCAGTCGTTTACGTATCGTACTAACTCCCAAATCTGAGACAAGATTTATCGTAGCTAAATTCCGCGAATGCACTAAAGCTTCTCGAAATGAGATAAACCCTTTAAAGTCATGTTCGTAGTTCTTAGGTGACCAAATTTTAGGCTTTCCTTTATAGTAGTACTGAAAAGTTCTAGCCAAGTCGGTCAATGGACTCGCAGGATTGTATCCCATATCTAATGCCGTTTGGTATATAAATGGTTTAAAAGCAGAACCTGGTTGACGCTTTGATTGTGTGACACGATTAAAGTTAGATTTTTTATAATCAGTTGTACCTACCATAGCCAAGATGTCACCTGTACTACTCTCTACTGCTACAAAAGCGGTGGCAAGTGTCGAAGAGTTTGCATCTTCTCTATACTTTTTTAATGCTTTATTATAAGCAAAAGCCACTGCCTCTTTAGCAATAGCTTGTTGTTTCATATCTATGGTTGTATATATCTCATACCCACCTGTACGTACATCTCCGAGTTTACCTTTAAAACGGCGTAGCACTTCATCTACTATCTCGGGGGCTATGTTTTGGGTAAGTGATGTCTTATAGACAGTAGGAGACTCTTTGACTGCTTTAAGGTAGTCACTCTGTGTAATCCACCCTATGCTTTTCATACGATACAGCACATTATTTGCACGATTTAACGCACGTTTATAGTGCCTAAGAGGATTATAAAAACTAGGTGCATTTGGTAACCCAACTAAAATAGCCATCTCTTTATGTGTGAGTTCATTCATCTCTTTATGAAAATAACCATTTGCTGCTGTTTTAACACCAAAGTAGTTGTTACCATACGATATTTCATTGAGATATCGTTCGATGATATCTTCTTTACTCAGTTCATGTTCTATTTTAAGCGCTAAGATAGCCTCTTTGATTTTACGTGCAAGTTTCTTTTCATTAGAAAGGATTTTGTTTTTAATGAGCTGTTGAGTCAGTGTACTTCCACCCTCTACAAAAGCCCCTGCTTGTATATCTTTTACAATGGCTCTTAAAATAGCATCTGGATTCACACCATTGTGCTCAAAGAACTGTGTATCTTCCATCGCCACAAGACCTTCTACCAAGAATCCTGGTATTTCATCATAACGTGCATAAAGGCGATGTTGTTTTTTAAAGACATAGGCTAATTTTTCGCCATTTCTGTCATACACAATAGAAGAGGTCTCTGGCTTATAGTTAATCAACTTATCTGCATCTAAAGAGATTTCTTCATAGGCATAGATAAATGCAGCAGTCAACGCCACACCAAATAACATGGCTAAAATGATAGAACCCTTGACTAAACTACTAAACACACATGACCTTTAAAATTTTATTACTATTGTACCGAGTTATGCCTAATGAGTGCCAACACATGCCGTAACTTCTGTAGGGACACGTTCAAATTTAGTATCACACGCATGATGGGCTTTTGCACCGTTGGTTGGCGGATTGCTCCTACTAAATATCCTTGTTCCATAAGTCCTTTTTGCATCCACTGTGTCTGGCTATTGTCGGGCATCTCTATAGGCACTATGAGACTATGACAAATAACCCCTAACTCTTTTCGTATCAGTACTTGTCGTGCCAATATTTTTTGATTATAAGCTGTTGCTTTTTTACGTATATGTTTCATATTGACATACGCCAGTGCAGTATCAAAAACTGAAGGAGCAGTAGAGTAAATGATAGGTTTAGCACGGTTAACCAAAAAACTAATAATATGCGATGAAGCCAAGATATACGCACCATAAGAACCATAGGCTTTACCCAGTGTACCCATCTTTATATGTCTTTCATTAATCGTAATGCCATAGTATTCAAAAATACCTAAGAGCTTTAAACCCAACACACCTGCAGAGTGTGCTTCATCAACTATCATGATAGACTTATGTGCTTCGGCTAAAGTAAATATCTCTTTGACGCACAAGTCTCCACCCATTGAGTAGACACCCTCTACAGCGATTATCTGTCTTTTGGCTGGGTACGCTTCTAGCTTACTAGCCAAATCATGCACATCATTGTGTTTAAACTTCACTACCCTGTCACCTAACAGCTCCGCTGCCATTACACCGCTTGCATGATATTCTTCATCCATAAAAAGCATATCACCTTTACGTACAAGAGCTTCTATAAGAGCCATATTTGCCAAGTACCCAGAACCTACCACAAGTCCTTCTTCAAAACCATTCTGCTCTGCCATCGTCTCTTCAAAAAGCTGATGAATGGGGTGATAGCCATTGACCAACATCGAGGCTTTAGGACTAAAAGTCTCATACTCCTGTACAAGTTTTACTGCTTTTCTAAACTGTTTTTTGTTAGTTGAAAGTCCCAAATAGTCATTGGATGCCAAATCATCCAAGTTCTCATCAAATATCCTACGTTCTCTGAAACGTCCTGCTTTTTTTAGGGCTTTTAGTTCATTTTCGTACATGTTAATCCTTTAGCCAAGGCAACAACACCTCAACTTGCAAACCCATCGCTGTACTTTCAAATCCATCTACGGACTTGATATATTTTTTACAAAACCCCTCTACCATACAGCCACCTGCTTTACCTATCCAGAGTCCACTCTCTAAGTAGTCTTCCAAATCCTCTTCTTCAAATGTTGAAAAGTGATAGTGTGTGGCTGAAATATCTGAAAATGCTAGGGTTTTTGACCTATAGTGAAGTGAAGAGACAATGGAGATAGTCGAGCCACTTTGGATGTTTAAAATACGTCTGGCATCTTCTACATCTTTAGCTTTGCGTAAGATGCTTCCATCTGCTGCTGCGATGACTGTATCGGCACAAAGCAGAGGTATCTCTAGTCCCAACTGACGTACGGCAGCTTCGAGTTTGCCTTTACTTGCGGTGTAGACAAAATCTTTTGCTATGGTTGTGGTGATTTGTTCTTCATCAAAATCAACCGATTTTTGGATAAAGTCTACCTCAAAATTACGAAGTAGTAACGCACGTGACTCAGACTGAGAACATAAACAAATTTGCATTACAAGCCTCTAAGACTCACACCCATCCACAGTGCAATAATACCAAGCACAATGTTTAGAGGTAAAAGTACATTTGCCATCCATTTCATTCTTGCTTTGGCTTCTTTGACTTTACCTTGGTTAAACATCTTCCATGCTGTGGCTCGTTTGTAGTACATATAACCATAATTAAGTGCCATTATCGTCCAAATAATCTCTTTAGAAACAAACAAAGTCTTAAGTACCCCACGATGCCCACCTAATGAAATAGCCATAATGAGTCCCGTAGCAAACAAAATAATAATAAACGGCATAACCAAATTAAACAGTCTTCCAACTGTTTGCATGGTAATCCCTAGTCTTTGTTTAGGCTCTAAAATATCGGCTATTTTATCACTAAGTAACATCTGTGCATCGGTGATGCCTCCACGTGCAATGACAGGATGAACTGCCACACGCATGGCTATCATCCCGCCAACCCAAACAAAGGCAGAAAGCACATGTAAAAAGACTAACAAGTGCCCATTGTTTGCGAAAAATTCACCCATTACAGGTTCTCCTCTAAATAGCTTAATGCTTTTTGTGTCGCTTCAGGTATTTTCGAAGCATCTTTTCCCCCTGCTTGTGCGAAGTCTGGTCTTCCACCACCTCCACCACCAAGTATCGGAGCTATTTCTTTTATCCAGTTTCCTGCTTTAATAGACGTCTCTTTAGACCCACAAGCTATCATTACCTTCTCACCCTTTTTTTGGAAAAGCATAATAGCGATGTTGGGGTATTTATTTTTAGCCTCATCTATAAGCTCTTTAATATCACCCGTCTCCACTTCTTCAACGATGACATGCACACCTTTAAGTTCAGTGGCACTTAGCTCTTTTTTAGTAGCAGATTGTGCTGCTACTACTTCAGATTTAAGTGTTTTTACTTGCTCTTTAAGTTTGGCTATGCCTGCTAATGGGTTGACATTTTTAAGTTCTGTTTTTATGCTATTGAGTTCATCACGCATCGCTTTTACAGCCTCTACTGCTGCGTTACCACAGATGGCTTCTATACGTCTCACCCCAGCTGACACGCCTGACTCTTTACTTATCATAAAGAGACCTATTTGAGCTACGTTGTTTACGTGTGTACCACCACAAAGCTCTACAGAAGCGTCACCCATGCTCACTACACGTACCTCATCACCATACTTCTCACCAAAGAGTGCCATCGCTCCAGAGTTTTTGGCTTCTTCTATGCTCATCACTTTTGTCACTGCTGGTATGGCACGTAATATTTTATCATTGACCCATGCTTCTACTTTTGCCACTTCTTCACTTGTCATCGCTTGTGGATGAGAGAAGTCAAAGCGTAGACGTTTGTCATCATTCATAGAGCCAGCTTGGCTAATGTGGTCACCTAGTATCTCACGTAGCCCTGCATGAAGCAAGTGTGTAGCAGAGTGGTGTTTTTCTATCTCTATACGAGTGTTATCTACTACAGCCTCTAACTCATCACCTACAGAGAGTTTACCCTCAACTTCAGAGAGATTCATATCTAGAAACTTCTTGGTATCCAATACTATTGTCGGGGTAGGGATACCCCGACCTACGAGTGTTCCAGTATCGCCTACCTGCCCTCCAGATTCTGCATAAAATGGTGTCTTGTCAAGCAGTACCCAACCTTTCCCATCTATCGCCTTAGTCTCTTTAAAGTTTTCATCAAGAAGTGCAAGGACTTTTGCTTTTGTAGAAGTAGTGGTATACCCTACAAACTCATTTACACTAAACTCTTCTTTAAGTGCTTTAAAATCACCCGTAGTTGCAGCATCTCCCGTACCTTTCCAACCTGCTTTTGACTGTGCTTTTTGAGCATCCATCTTTGCATTGAAAGCATCCATGTCAAGCTGTATATTCTTCTCACGAAGCATATCTTCTGTAAGGTCAAGTGGGAAACCATAGGTATCGTAAAGTTTGAAGGCTACTTCACCATTAAAAATATCAGACGTATTTTTAAGCTCTTCATTAAAAAGTTTTATCCCTGCTTCAATGGTCATAAAGAAACGTTCTTCTTCCATTTTCATAGAAGTTTTAATCGCTTCAGATTTAGAAGTAAGGTAGTCATACTGCCCACCCATTAACTCTACTAAAGTATCAACAATCTTATACATAAATGGTTCACGTAGTCCTAACAAATAACCATGACGAATAGCACGACGCATGATACGTCTAAGGACATACCCACGCCCCTCTTTGTCAAAGTTCACACCTTGAGCAAGAAGAAAAGAACATGAACGCAAGTGGTCTGCTATCACTCTATATGATGCAGAGTTTGCTGCATCAAAGTCATACTTTGTACCTACAAGTTCACCTATTTTATCAAGAAATGGCATAAAAAGTGAAGAGTGGTAGTTGTTGAGTTTACCTTCTTTTATAGCGACCACACGCTCTAGTCCCATACCTGTATCGATGCTAGGTTTTGGAAGTGGATTGAGTGTGCCTGTTTCATCTCTAAAGTACTGCATAAACACAAGGTTCCATATCTCTAAAAATCGGTCACCCTCTCCACCCATTTTATCTTCTGGACCATTGAAATGTTCTTCACCTTGGTCGTAAAATATCTCAGAACAAGGACCACATGGACCTATGTCTCCCATTTGCCAAAAGTTATCTGCATCACCAAAACGTACTATTCTATCTTTAGCGATATGTTTTGCCCACATCTCTTCTGCTTCATCATCTGAATCATGTACGGTTACCCATAGTTTTTCAACAGGAAGGTTAAGGTACTTGTCTGAAGTGATAAACTCCCATGCATACGCAATAGCCTCTTCTTTAAAGTAGTCTGCAAAAGAGAAGTTACCAAGCATCTCAAAAAGCGTATGATGACGTGCTGTGTAGCCTACATTGTCAAGGTCATTGTGTTTTCCACCTGCTCTAAGACACGTTTGACTTGATGTCGCACGAGGTGTATCAGGAATGGGAGCATCCCCTGTAAAAATGTTCTTAAACTGTACCATACCTGCGTTAGTAAACATAAGTGTGGCATCTTCTGGAACAAGTGGTGAAGAAGGTATGAGCTGATGCCCTTTGCTTTGAAAATAGTCAAGAAATGATTTTCTAATATCCATACGTAAAATATCCTAAAATAAAGAGCTATTTACTCTTTGTGTTAATAACAGATATTTTATCTAAAATGTGTTTATTGGGAGGTAAAGCGTACTTGCATGATGATACTATCACTCTATTAAAAGAACGATAGTATCATTTTAGAGTGAAATCAAAGGTAGAAAACACATCTATCATCTATGTCATAATTGAAACTTCCATCATTGTATGTGCTACTTGCACCAAAAGATTCACACGCATAGGGTATGCCACCTTTTCCACCATAGTCAAAGTCTACTATACGAACAATATCATCAACAATTGGGTCACCAAACAAGTCACCATCCAAACCTAAAAAGTCAAACTCACAGTTATCTGGTGGTAAAAAAGAAAATTCTCCATTGGGTGCTGTCACAGACCAATCTCTCATAGAATCACATCTATAAGGTATGCCACCATAAGAGAAGCCATTTTGATCAACTAAAAAAAGTGTTGTAAGGTTACTAGGAGGAGGATTACTGCCCCCGCCACCGCCACAAGCACTTAAACCAATTACTGCAACCAGTGAAATAATCAATGCCATTAATTTTTTCATCTTAACTCCTTTTTATGAATTATAAAGTCATTATAACCTAGAATTGTGTTACATTTGTGTGAGGAGTTTTGCTATTTTTTGACTCCCCTCTTTCTCGACAATCTCCATAAGCCCTTGACTCATACTTTGTAAATCTTCGTCTACGAGTCTTACGACACGAGATACTTCTATCTCATTCTCACGCATTAGCCACGCTAAGTTTTTTTCTACTAAAAACTGTGCATTGTAAAACTGGTGGTCTTTGGCTGCATAAGGGTATGGTATGTAGAGT
>JAMONG010000270.1 GCA_027066595.1 Sulfurovum sp. | reverse complement strand
GGTTTATCATGTTGGTCAGCATGTAGTTACATGTACCATTCATGATGCCCTGTATGCTGTCTATGTGGTTAGCAGAAAGTCCATTACGTAACGCTCCAATGATAGGGATACCTCCAGCAGTACTTGCCTCATACATCAAAGGAATGTCACCAGCTATCTCTTGAAGTTCGTAACGGTGGTAGGCTAAAAGTGCTTTGTTTGCAGTGACTACTGCTTTACCATTTTCTAGTGCTTTTTTCACAAGAGCATAAGGTTCTTCAACCCCACCCATAAGTTCTACTACGATGTCTATGTCTGGATCATCTACGATGTCTAGTGGGTTATCAGAGAGTTTTATACTTACCCCTCTGTCTTTAGAAAGATTTTTAACCACACCAGATTTGACGACTATTTTCTTACCTGCACGTGCTTCAATGATGTCTGCATTTTCTTCGAGTATCTTTGCTACAGATGTACCAACTGTACCCACACCTAGTATTCCTATTTTTACCATAACTATTTCTTTTCCTCTTCAAGTTCTTTGAGGAACTTCTTTATGTTTCTTGCTGCTTGTCTTATACGGTTTTCATTTTCTATAAGAGCTATACGCACATACTCATCACCATACTTACCAAACCCTATACCAGGGCTAACTGCGACCCCTGCTTTTACCAGCAACTGTTTGGCAAACTCTAAACTTCCCATATCACGTGCCACTTCAGGTATCTTACCCCAAATGAACATAGAAGCATTGGGTTTACCCATCTTCCAACCTGCATTTTCAAAAGCTTCTAACATCACATCACGTCTCTTTTGATAACGTGGGATAATCTGCTCATCTGGCACATAGTGATGCTCATCAAGTGCCACAGTGGCTGCTACTTGAATAGGAGTAAACATACCATAGTCAAGCCAAGACTTGATGCTCTGAAGTGCCCCGATGAGTTTTTTGTTACCTACAATGAACCCTACTCTCCAGCCTGCCATGTTGTATGACTTTGAGAGGGTATAAGACTCAACCGCCACATCTTTTGCACCCTCTACCTCCATGATAGACGGTGTTTTATAGCCATCAAATGTGATGTCAGCATAAGCGATATCAGAGATGATGTAAAAACGTTTCTCTTTTGCAAGAGCAACCAGTCTTTCATAAAACTGAGGTGTGACTGTCGCTGTACTTGGGTTATGTGGAAAGTTTACGACCAAAAATTTCGCTTTAGGTATAGAGTTATCAAGATGTTCTTCCACGTCTGCTAAAAATTTGTCTTCATCAACCTCAAACGTCTCTTCATCAAAAATAAGTTGCATCTTCTCAACATTTGCACCCGCCAAGATAAATGCCTGAGAGTGGATAGGATAGGTAGGGTCAGGAACGATAGCCACATCACCAGGGTTAGAGATAGCCTGTACCAAGTGTACATACCCCTCTTTACTTCCCATAGTTGCTACTATTTCGGTGTCAGGATCTAGGTCTGCATTGTACTTGCGTTTGTACCAGTTACTCATCGCTAAACGCAATTTATAGATGCCTTTAGAAGCAGAATATCCGTGTGTCTTTGGCTTTTGTGCTGTTTCACAGAGTTTATCTATAATAGGTTGTGGTGTAGCAGCATCAGGATTACCCATGGAAAAATCTATAATATCTGCCCCATCACGTCTTAATTGCATTTTCAAATCATTTATCTCTGCAAAAAGATATTTTGGTAATCGGTTTATTTTATCAAATTGAATTTCATCAAACATGTTTTACTCTCTTTAAAACTTTAAATTCTTTCCCTACCATTGCGGCCATCCACCCAGTGAGATATATTCATCTTTAGTTAACTCTTGTATGCCATTTTTATCTATCTGAAAGTAGTGTTCTTTGGCATCATTAAACTCTTTTGTTTCCTCTGCATCTTGCAAAGCAAAACCTGCAGATGAAGTGGCTACTAGCCATGTTTTACTTGTGACATCTAATGCATAAGTATCAGAAATAGAAAAATGGTCTCTTACCCCTGTCTCTTTATCTATCACACCAAACCAAAGGCGACTCACGGGAACCAACGATATATGTTTATTTACAAGTACTTCTGGACGAATATCTTCAACTGTTTGGGTTATTTCTACTGTATCTGTAACTGTAGTCTCTTCAGTTGCTGTGTTAGGTACTTGACTTTCAAGTGTTGCTTCTTTAACTGCAGCGATACTTAATGACTTGACTGTCTCTTCTTTCACCTTTGTCTCACCGATAAAACTTTCAATCGTCTCTTCATCAATAAAAGGAATCATCTCACTCAAATGTTTTTTGTCAAACTGCGTAAAAAAATACCATGTAGCATATGCCAATAAAGCAAGAACAACCAACATGAAAAACTTTGACTTCCCTCTTTTTTCTTCCATAATAGGTAATCCAAGTGTCACACTTACGTCTTCATTTGCTTGAGCATAATAGGCATTGGCATCTTCGCGTAAAGCACTTAAATCGGCATGATACTCACGTTCTATAATAGAGATAAAACCTAATGTTTTTACTTTGTTTATCTTTTCAAATTTATTTGCAAAAAGGTTTTCAAGGCTATATTCAGGTATCTTTGTCTTTAAACTGATTGCTTTTACACTGTTCTCTTCTAGTATGTCATTTAACTGCATAACCCATCCTATGTATTAAAATTGCAGCCGCTGCACTCACATTAAGTGAGTCAAATGCATGTCGCATTTCTATAGAGACCTTTTGATTAACTTTTGCAGATACTTTTTTCGAAATACCTTTACTTTCACTTCCCATAACCAACACACGCTTTTGTGATACTTCTATCTCTTGAATATCTGTACCCTGCATATCTGCACCGTAGAAAGTAAACCCTACTTGACTAAGTTCATTCATATTATCTAAAATATTAGGCGTGACCATAAAAGGCATATCGAGTAATGCACCCGAACTTGTACGTGCAATGGCTGCAAAATTAAGGTGTTTTACGCCAGAAGCTATAATAGCATCTGCACCCAAAGCATAGGCACTTCGTACAATAGCACCGATGTTACCCACATCTGTCAAACCATCAAGTATCACAATAAAACTACTTTTTTTAATGCTTTCGAAGTCAGCTTGCTTGTAGACATTCATCTCCACCAAAATGCCTTGATGGTTTCCACCTTTAGCCATGGACTGTGCCCATTTCTCTTCTAAAAATTTTATTTTATCGTGGTACTTATGAAATAGCTCTTGAGGAAGGATGTTCTTCTTAGCTACATACACTGTTTTTATATATGCTTCTTTATGTTCTAAGGCATAAAGACAGACTTGTTTTCCGTAAATTATCATAACATAGATTTTATCTAATTTTTACTAATTAACTCTTGATACCACTCTTTAACTGACCTATCACTAAGCGTTGCTAAGAGTTTTGCTTTAGGTTTAGGAGGTAAGTCAAGGTGTAAAACTTCAGAAAAACTAAGACTTTTTTCTGTTTCAACTTTAGCCTTTATCACCACTACCCACTCACCTCTGATGGTAAGTTCTTTAAACTGTTCATTTAAAGCTTTAGCTGTACCTCTGTAGTAGTTTTGATACTTTTTACTTATCTCTTTGGCTAAAAAAAGCTCTCGGTCGTCATCTAAAACCTCTACTTCATCTAAAAGTTTTTCTAAACGATGAGGCGATTCATAAAGTACTGTGTTATAGCCATTGTTCATAGCTTGAGCTAACGCTGTAGCTCTCTCTTTACCTTTATGTGGTAAAAATGCATAAAATAAAAACTTACCCTCTTCAAAACCTGAAGCTGCGTAGGCTGTAGTAACAGCAGAAGCACCAGGGAGGACATCATATTTAAGTGTATTATTTTGACAGTATTCAACAAGTAACTGCCCAGGGTCAGAGATGACTGGCATCCCTGCATCACTTACATAGACTACTTCTTTCTCTGCAAAAGTCTCTCCAAATTCATCGAGTCTCTCTTGTCCATTGTGTTCGTTAAAAGAATAAAAGTCTGCCTCAGGGTACGTCATATCAAACCGCTCTTCTAGTAAGCGTAAAAGCCGTTTGGTCTGACGTGTGTCTTCACATAAAAACAGTGTTGCTTTTTCAAAAAGCTTCATCGCACGAATAGTAATGTCTTGAGGGTTTCCAATAGGAGTAGGTATAAATGTAATCATGAGGTGCCTTTAGGCAATAATTGGGAAGATAGGAGAACCTAAGTTCTCCCAAGTGGTAATTGTCTTACGACAATTTGTATTTGCTTTTAAATTTCTCAACTCTACCAGCAGCATCAAGAATTTTTTCTGATCCTGTGAAGAATGGGTGACATTCGTTACAAATATCTACTGACATCTCAGCTTTGTTTGTTCTAATTTCAAACTTGTTTCCACAAGCACATGCTACTTTACATTCAACGTAATCTGGGTGAATATCTTTTCTCATTGTATTTCCTTACTAGTTTTATTTATAAAAGACAACGTGTTGTCTGAGCCTACTGCTGAAGTAAACCCAGTGTTAACGTAGTAAAATAGAGCTTTGCTCTATTATGTCCTTTTATGGCAAGATAACTAATCTGCTCTAGTCTTTGACTCTTCTTTTTCAAATGAAAAAGGGTATTGCAACGCTCTTTGACGAGACAATTAAGAGTGGTATTTTACCAAAATTTATTTAAATAAATATTAGAGTAGTATTTTAGCAGCCACCGCACACACTGCAGACTCAGATTTAAGTACCAAAGGAGTGTCGAACCCTACTATATTTTCAGGGCTAAATAATGATACTTCAGATTCTGTAAAACCACCTTCACACCCTATAACTATAGTATCGAATACAGTGTTTGAAATAAAATTCGTTTCTGAAAAATTTAACATTTTGCACTGTGGGTTTTCTTCTATAAAGCTTTCTAAACTCTCAGCCATTTCTAATTTCATCATCTGAGATCTACCAGACTGTTGAGAGGAGTTAAGTAAAATCTTTTCTAATCGCTTAAAATCAAGTTTAAAACTTTTTTGAGACCGTTTACAGTAGATAAAAGTGATTTTTTCTACGCCCATTTCATTTAAACTTGGAAGTACTTTTTCAACACTTTTAGGATCTATGACACACCACCCTATATGAAGCGATTGTTTCGCTTTGACTTCTAAAGTAGTGCTTTCTTTAAGTTCTAATGTCACAGAGCGTTTATCTATAGATGTTACACCATAGTGATGAAGTACACCATCTTCCAAATTACGTACATAAAGCGTATCATCTACTTTATGTCTTCGTACTTTAAAGAGGTAACGATGGTCATCACCCTCTAAAGTAAGCTGTGATGCTCCTGCTTGTGGGTTATAAAGGTACAACATACTTAAATTGCTACGATACCTTTGGCTTTAAGTATCATCAATACCACCATAATCGCTACCAATAAAATCTGTACGATAGAGATTTTTATAAATGCACCTTTGAGGAGTTTATGTGTATCAGGATTATTTAAATTAGCCAATTTAATCAGCTTATGTTTTTTAATCTCTGTATACATAAGTACAGCCCAAACCACTACCATAATAATCGTAGTCACAGACCAGCCCAAGTCACCTGTAAAGACTGCCACGATACCAGCAAAGGCAATCATCGTTGTCAATGCTTGAAATATCATCGTGTAGATAAAAGATGCTTTTTTAAATCCAGCTGGATTTTTTGCTGTCATAAGAGGAATAAGTATACCCCCTGCTAAGAACCCTAAA
>JAMONG010000269.1 GCA_027066595.1 Sulfurovum sp. | reverse complement strand
AAACCAAAGAGCAAATAAGACAAAAGAGAAATGGGAGAGGTTAAGTCTCTCTTCTCCACTACCTTCTTCTACATTATAAAATTTTTATTTTAAAATATTTTGTAGGTGTGACCATGTCACACAACAAGAGGATATATAAATGAAAGATAATATTTGGACTACCTAATAATTTAATGTGGGATTTGACGTGTGACATAGTCACACCTACGAAGGTTACTTTTTCATGTATCTACTCAAACTGCTCTTTAAGTATATCTTTCGCTTGTATCATATCTTTATCTCCACGTCCTGAGAGATTAACTAAAATAGTCTTACCCTTAATATCTTCAGGTTTCATCTTCTTTAAGTAGGCTATGGCATGTGAAGACTCAAATGCAGGGATGATTCCTTCTGCTTGACTTAGCCATACAAAGGCGTCCATCGCTTCATCATCAGTGACATGGTCATAAGTAACGATGTTTTCATCACTTAAAAATGCATGCTCAGGGCCTATGCCGGGGTAGTCTAGACCTGCAGATATGGAGTGGGCTTCTTGTATTTGTCCATCTTCATCTTGGAGTAGGTAGCTGAGTTGTCCGTGTAGTACACCGGGGCTTCCTTTTTCTAAAGAACAACCATGTTTACCATCGAGTCCTTCTCCACCAGCTTCTATACCGATGCACTCTACGCTTTCATCTTGCAAGAAGTGGTTAAAAACACCAAGGGCATTTGACCCACCACCGATACATGCGATGACTTTGTCAGGCAGACAACCTTCAACAACGTCAAGTTGTTCTTTGGCTTCCCAGCCGATGATACTTTGTATGTCACGTACCATCATAGGGTAGGGGTGCGGACCTGCGACTGTACCTATGAGGTAGTAGGTGTCACGTGCGTTGGTTACCCAGTGTCTGATGGCATCGTTCATCGCATCTTTTAGTGTACGGCTTCCACTCTCTACGGCGTGTACTTTAGCACCAAGTAGTTTCATACGAAATACATTAAGCTCTTGACGGGCAACATCTTTAGCACCCATAAAAACTTCACATTCTAAGCCAAAGAGAGCGGCAACAGTAGCAGTAGCCACACCATGCTGTCCTGCACCCGTCTCTGCAATGATTTTCTTTTTACCTAAACGTTTAGCGAGAACTGCCTGAGCGACACAGTGGTTTATCTTGTGTGCACCTGTGTGGTTAAGGTCTTCACGTTTGAGGTAGACTTTGGCATCTAGCTCTTTAGAGATGTTTTCTGCAAAGTAGAGTGCTGAGGGGCGACCTACGTAGTTTTTGTAGTAGTAGTCCACCTCAGACCAAAAATCTTTGTCAAAACGTACTGCTTCATAGTCAAGGCGAAGTTGCTCGAGTGCTGGCATAAG
The DNA here is from genome assembly GCA_027066595.1 of Sulfurovum sp. Lineage (GTDB taxonomy): Bacteria > Campylobacterota > Campylobacteria > Campylobacterales > Sulfurovaceae > Sulfurovum. The sequence continues at coordinate 4,382 of JAMONG010000269.1, read as the reverse complement.
TGTCTCTGGTACAAAGCGACCACCAAAGCCTACTTGTCCGTTCTCTACGCTACCGAAGTGTCCGTTATTATCTGGGTCATGTGGGCTTGGTTTTGGGATGTATATTTCTTTACTTAAATCCATGGTTATCTCTTCGTTATAAATTGTTCAGATTATATCGTATAGGAGGTTATAGGGCTATGATTTATGTTATACTTTCTTTTTTATTTAAGGATGCAAAAGTGTTTGAAGTAACAGAGTACATAGGTATTATGGCATTTTCAATGTCAGGATTTTTTGTAGCAGCTCGTGCTAAATTAGACTTTTTAGGTGTGCTCATCTCGGTTTTCTTAACGGCATTTGGTGGGGGCATACTACGAGATATCATCGTAGATGAAAGACCTTACACTTTTACCCATGATGTACCTGCCATTATGGTATTTACCATTATGTTTTTTCTTATTATGTTTCGTTTTCATAAAAAAGAGTCTGTTGAAAATAAACCATGGTTTATTATCTCCGATTCTATTGGGCTAGTCTCTTTTAGTATCACAGGGGCACTTATAGCCTTAGAACATGGGCTTAACATCACAGGTGTTTTGGCACTCTCTTTTGTGACAGCTGTGGGTGGTGGTATCACCAGAGATGTTATTATAAACGAAGTACCTTTTGTGTTTAAAACAGGGTTTTATGGAACGGTATCGTTGCTAGTTGGTGCGATGCTTTATTTGTTACATATGTTTGAAATAACGAGTTTTTATCCTGTGGCAGTTGTTTTTGTGTTGGGTGTGCTCATTCGTGTTGTGGCGTATTATAAAAAGTGGTCTGTACCACTTATTTGATATATTTTTCTAGATAGGCTTCCAATTCTTCTTTTTGAGACTCATTTAGTACTCTTTTAGGAATGACATTAAACTGGTGAGGATTTGTGTATATAAGGTAGTACTTTTCATTTTGTTTCCATTTTGAAAACAGTTCCCATGCCAGTGTCTGAGAATTATTTTTCTTATCTTGCTGTATGCCTTTTCCTGAGATACGTAGCGTTACTTCTTTAGAAAGTATAGGGCTTTTTTTATAGATGTTTTTAGCTTGCCACGCTGTAACCATACGGGTAAACAAGATGTAAAATGCCAGAGCAAAAAATGTCATGAGTATGTTGTTTATCACCTGTTGGGTGTTAGAAAAGTCTGTACCTACTAACATCATAAAGGTAGCCATACCGACAAACACAGCCACCAAAAGAGGACGTTTACCGGTTTTATAATGGTACGTAGCTGCTTCTTGGTATTCGTTAAGGGTGAGTTGATAGGTGATGTTCATAGGTTGCCTTGGTGCTTTTTTGAAAAGTATTATACACTTTTTACATAGATACTACACACAAGAAGATTATGATTAGAGAGAAGGAGTTAACATGTTATATAAAATAAAAGCAAAACTAAAACCAGAAACTCTGAAAGATTTTTTTACTGTTTTAACAGATGGTAGTGTAGCATCACAAAAACCAGATGGTGCTACCATCATAAAAGCGATGCAAGAAGCAGTGATGATTGACGCTCAACATATAGAATGGTATGAAGTATGTTACTGTGCAACACCTCTTAAACATGAACGTGAGACAGTCTACGACAAGTACCTTTCAGACTTTAAAACAACGATGGTTTATGAAGTTCAAGATGACATCGTAGGAGAGTCATTTTGGGTATATTTAGAAGATATGTATTATGATAGGAGTTACTCTTTTTAGAAATAGAGAGTAACACTTTAATATTTTTAACATTTTTATGATATTTTTTAACACTTTTATGATATTTTCACAGTATACTAAATCATAATTACTTTGAACAAGGGGGAGATAATTATGAAAAAAATAGTGATAAGTGTGATGCTATTTACTTTTACTTCAGGTGTGTATGCAGAGTGTTCTAGTATGCCTATTGGTATGGAATTGGCTAAAAGCATTGAAGCAAAAGAGGTGAGTAACTCTAAAAAACTTTTAGTAGCATATAAAAATGATGTTAAAAACTATTTAGAAAAGTGTGACCAAAGTAAAGAGAAATTTGAAGAGACTTCAGTGATGATACATACATATGAAGCTAGGCTCTCAGATGTTGAGTTTGATATGAATAATACTGGAGATGCAACAGACTGTACAAAAGTACCAAGTAGTACAACTCTTGAGGTAGCATTTAAAAGTAATGATGCCCAAAAGATAAAAGCAGAGTATACAAGTTATAAAAAAGATGCCCAAAGTTATATAGAACATTGTGCTTCGCATGTAGATTATGAGACAGTATATGAATCGGCAATGTTTTGTGATGAAATGTATGATGAATGGATACAAAAAAGCTAAATAGCGTATGATAATACTTTAAATCAGACAAAATTACTCCTATTCTTGACAAATATCAAAATAATACCTCCTTTTCTTCGTTATATTTCGGTATCACAAAATTAAAGGATACCAAATGAACGAACAAGTTAAAGCAATCGTAAAATCAACAGCACCACTTTTAAAAGACAGAGGTGAAGAGATTACTACTGCGATGTATGAACATTTATTTACAAATTACCCTGAGGCAAAAGCACTTTTTAAAAATGCTTCTAAAGATCAGTATATTAAGTTAGCTAACATGGTGTATGCCTATGCTGCAAATATAGATAAGCTAGAGAACCTACAAAAAGGCATAGAAAAAGTAGCACAGATACATGTAGATACTAAGATACTTCCAGAACATTACCCATGGGTAGGTGAGTCACTTTTAGTAGCTATCAAGCAAGTACTTGGTGATGCAGCAACAGATGAGGTTATGGATGCTTGGGCACAGGCGTATGGGTTTTTATCGACAGTATTTATAGATAAAGAACATGAACTCTATGCACAGGCAAAGGCGAGTGATGCTCCCACTCCTGCATAGAGCCATATTTACACTTATACTCTCAGCCATTATGTCTGGGAGTATGACCTATATGGTCTCTTCATTTTATTGTAATCCCCAAATCGAATTACTTATACCTATTTGGGTTCAAGCATGGGCTACAGCCTTTACAGTCATATTTTTATTAACCCCTTTTTTACATATGTTTACTCGTTATGTACTTCCAAACAGCAAAAAGTAATGGTATACTTAAGTAGCTATTGAATCTAAAGTCATGTGTCATTAGTATTTAGATGGACTACAAAACAAACTTAAGGAGTAGTTATGGAACAGTACACCACACTTAAAGCACACTATAAGTTTACCGATGAAGAGGCACTCATTTTAAAAGAGTTACAACCCCGCATGGAAGAACTTGCCGATACGTTTATCGATGAGTTTTATGACTACATTTGGGGGTTTGGTACTACAGCTCAGTTTTTAAAAAACAAAGACATCATCGCACATCATAGAATAAAAATACGAGAATGGTTTCTAAACTTGTTTTGTGGACAGTACGATATGTCGTATTTTATGCATCTCTACAAGATAGGAGAGGTACATGTAAAAATAGGACTACCAACACATAATGTAAATTCAGCTTTTACCTTTGTACGTACTTTTGCCTTACAGAGTATAGAAGAAAACTTTATAAACAAAGAACAACACATAAAAGAGATAAAAGCTGTCGAGAAGATGATAGATATTAACCTAGATGTCCTCACAAGTTCCTACAGAGAAGAAGAGTTAAGTAAGTTTTTGTCATTGTCTAAAATAGAGAAAAGTATGTTAACAGGTCTAAAAAAGTTTAACTCGTATGTAAATTTCTTTCTTGCCAGTGCTTTGGCATTGGTTGCATTTTTTGCCATCGGCTTATTTGTTTATGATATTTATTTGCTTTTCTTCTCTGACATTGGCATAGAAAAAGGTATTTTAACGGTTCTTGGGTCGTTACTGGTCTTATGGGCAGCTATAGAGCTTATCCATGAAGAGATAAACCATTTACAAGGCAAAGGGTTTGCCATTGGTGCGTTCATCATGCTGGCTATGGCGGCACTGATTAGAAAAGTTCTTATCTATTCACTTTCTTCTGAAAAATCAGGTGAATTACTTATTATAGGTGTTGTAATTGTTGGTTTAGCCATAGCCTATTGGCTAGTAGGTGGTAAAAAGCAAGCAAGTAGCCATTAGTCTCGTACTTTAATGGCGTTGCATCCACTCTTTTAGCATCATTATCTCTTCATCTATGATGGTATGGGGTTTCTCATAACTTTTAAAACTAATGTTGAAACCACCATCTTGTAACGCTTTTATCTGGTTTTTGGTCGTGTTAAAATCTAGTGCTTCATCTTGTGTACCATGGGTGCAGAGCCAGTTGGCATCTTTAAGGTCAGGGTTCATCTCTTGCAGTAAGCGTTTTGGATTATCTATCTGTCCACTAATGGCACAGTAGCCTGCCAATCTTTTTTTGTACCTTGCCCCAAACTC
>JAMONG010000268.1 GCA_027066595.1 Sulfurovum sp. | reverse complement strand
CTCCCTGAAGTTATCTCCATAACTTCTGCTGCATCCGTACCAAATTCATACTCCCCAGGCAACATAAATCCTAAAGTTTTTTTAGAGCCATCCGCAAATTTTACTGTTCTACTTGTGACTGCTCCATCAAAATAACTATTGCCTGCTAATTCTACTGCTACGTTATCAAATTGTGTCATTATACATTCCTCAAAATATTTTTGAAGCATTATAACCAAAGAATATTACACAGATATTCAACACAAAAGTAATATAATAAAAGATACGAGGTACTTTATATGCAAAAACTACTCTATATCACAGACCAAGATGAATATGTTGACCACAGTTTCATCACCCCACTCTTTGAAATTTACTTAAAAAAGTGTATGACTGTTGACATACTTTACTTTACAGACTTTAAATCTGACTTTACCTGTAAAGAGGAACATCACTATGTTGTCCCTACACGGTACAAAAATATGCTACTTAAAGAGCTCAAGCAAAACAACATTAATTTACACAGCTATGACTTTGTCATGGTACGTAACAACATAGAACTGATGAAACATGTCTTAAAATACAGAGACAAATACCACTATAAAGCACTTTATAGATTTTCTTTTCCTAAACGTAAAGTACAAATAAAATGTAACGAAGCAGAAGGAAAAAACCAGTTTTTAAAACGATGTGTACGTGCTATTCAAATCAAAAAAGAAACAAAAATCATTAACAGTTGTGATGCATTTTTACCTACCTCTACACAAATGCAGCAAGCATATCGTCCTGAAGTTACTATTCCTAGTATTATCTGTGCTCCTGCCATAAACCCTGCTGCACTCCATACCCACCAACAACATGATAGTGATGAAACACGTTTTGTCTATGTAGGTACACTTGACAAATTACGAGACTTCCCCACTATTTTAGATGCCTTTTCTTCACTTGAAAACAAATCTTGGAAACTCTATATTTCAACAAGAGATGTGGAGTTTGCTAATACTTTAGTGGAACAATACCCTACCATTAAAGAAAAAATCCGCATCTATAATGCTAAAACCAAAGATGCCTTACTTGCACTTATTGCCAAAACCGATATTGGTATTGCTCTATTGCCAGATTTACCCATCTACAGTTCGTCGACACCTGTGAAAGTCTTTGACTATTACTCCTCAGGGGTGCCTTGTCTTATGACACAGTCAGGACATACCTCAACCATCTTTACCGATGAGGTAGATGCATGGTTTAGTGAATTTACCCTTGAAAACATTACAGAGAAACTCAACTATCTTTTAAGTCTTAGCAAAGAAGATATAGCAGCCATTGGGCAAAAAGGGCAAACAAGACTCCTTGAAGTAAAAAACTATGAAAACATTGCTAAGACTATCGCAGATCAGCTCAAAGCGCTCTAGAAATGGGAAAAACAACTATGCACAAAAATCATTATGAGGTACTCATCATTGGTGGAGGCATCTCAGGTACTGCTCTCTTTTATGAACTTGCTAAATATACCTCTGTAAGTTCTTTATGTTTGCTAGAAAAATATGAAGCCTTAGCCACACTAAACTCTAAAGGCACTTCTAACTCTCAAACCATCCACATCGGTGACATAGAAACCAACTATACCCTAGAAAAAGCCAAAGTTACGAAGCGTACGGCAAAGATGGTTGAGAAGTTTTGTTTACAGTATGGACTAGAAAATAAAATCATGTTCAAACACCAAAAAATGGCATTAGGGGTGGGAGAGAAAGAGGTACACTTTATAAAAAACCGTTACCATGAATTTAAAGTACTATTTCCCTACCTTGAACTCTGGGACGCAGAAAAATTAAAAACATTAGAACCAAAAGTAATCTACCTAGACAAATCACAAACCAAAGTACGCCCTGAACCCATCATCGCCATGGGAACAAACACCCAATACACTACCATAGACTATGGTGCGATGTCTGAAGCCTTAGCAGAACAAGCACAAAAAGTCTCTGACATCCCTACCGATATTTTTTACAACACACAAGTGGTTGACATCTTTCAAAAAGAGGACAAAACCTTTGAAGTACATACCAAAAATAATGAGATGTATACCGCAGACTTTATAGTGGTCAATGCAGGGGCACATTCACTTTTTCTAGCACACCGCATGGGCTATGGTAAACATATGGGGTGTTTACCCATGGCGGGTAGTTTTTACATGACTGAGAATCACTTTCTAAACGGTAAAGTCTACATGGTACAAAACAACAAACTCCCCTTTGCTGCCTTACATGGTGACCCAGACATCTTGGCTGATGGCAAAACACGTTTTGGGCCAACCGCACTCATGCTACCTAAACTAGAACGCTTTAAACCAGGGACTTACTTAGATTTCTTTAAAACACTAAACTTTGACTTTCATATAGTCAAAATATTTTGGGATTTACTGGGAGACTCCGACATACGTAACTATGTCTTTAAAAATTTTCTTTTTGAAGTACCTCTCATAAACAAGAAGCTTTTTGTACAAGATGCGAGAAAAATTGTGCCCTCCTTAAGTGTAGATAACATTTACTATGCCAAAGGCTTTGGTGGTGTACGCCCACAAGTCCTAGATAAAAAGAAAGAGAAACTCATGCTGGGTGAGGCCTCTATAAACACGGGAAAAGGCATCATCTTTAACATGACCCCTAGCCCAGGAGCGACATCTTGTTTAGGCAATGCCGAGAGAGATATGATTGAGATAGTCAAACACCTTGGACTAGACTATTATGTAGAACAATTTTTTGAAGATTTAACTGAGTAGTACACAGATATTCTACACACGGTAGCTATAGTAAAACATAAACTATTTCCAAAAGGAGATGATTATGCAAGAAACAAATAAAAACACTTTTACTCTAACTAACAACCAAACAGGTAACACCTACACATATAACATCTTAGAGAGTACACGAGGGCCTTCTGTTTTAGACATTCGTACTTTCTTTACTGACTCTGGCATGTTCACTTATGACCCAGGGTTTACGGCTACTGCAGCATGCGAATCTACCATTACTTTTATCGATGGTCAAAAAGGGGAGTTACGGTATCGTGGTATTGCCATCGAAGATTTGGCAGAACACCATACTTACATGGAAACCTGTTTTTTACTACTCAATAAACGGCTCCCCTCTAAAGAAGAACTCATAAGCTTTGACTTAGAAATACGCCACAGAGCGTACCTGCACAGAGGGCTCCAAAAGCTTTTTGATGCCTTTCCTGATGATGCTCACCCTATGGCTACACTCTCCGCTGCAGTAACAGCCCTAGCCTCTTTTTATGATGAACATATCAACATACATAATGAAGATGACTACCTAGAGATGGCACATCGTATCATCTCAAAAATGCCTACTATCGCTGCCTTTGCCTATAGACAATCTCTAGGCATACCTTTTATAGAACCTGACATAGATTTAGGCTTCACCAAAAACTTTCTTACGATGATGCGTGCCTATCCTGGTGGCAAAATGCATCTTTGTTGTGATGGACATGAAGATATTAAAGATGTTGAAGTAAGAGCACTAGATACCATCTTCACCCTCCATGCTGACCATGAACAAAATGCCTCTACCACTGTGGTACGAGGGGTAGCCTCAACAGGAGCACACCCATATGTAGCCATCTCTTCAGGTATCGCTGCACTTTGGGGGCGAGCACATGGTGGAGCAAACGAGTCTGTCATCGCACAGCTTGAGCACATAGGTTCAGTAGACAAAGTAGAAGCCTTTATAGAAAAAGCAAAAGACCCTAACGACGACTTTAGACTCATGGGCTTTGGACATCGTGTCTACAAAAACTTCGACCCAAGAGCCAAAATACTCAAAGCGTTACAAGATGAATTACGAGATGAACTTGGACTAGACACAGAACTTATGAAAATAGCCAGAAAGATAGAAGAAATTGCTTTGAGTGATGACTACTTTGTTTCACGTAACCTCTACCCAAATATAGACTTTTACACAGGCATCATCTTAACGGCACTTAAAATACCAAAATCTATGTTTACTCCTATTTTTGTCATAGGAAGAACGGTAGGTTGGATAACACAATGGATAGAGTTTAAAAAAGATGAAGCGTCTAAGATTGCAAGACCAAGACAATTATACACAGGAGAATAAATTTCCTTATGTTTCATCTAACGTAAATTAAATTGATTTCCGTAGGTGTGACCATGTCACACACCATGAGAAACTTCAAGCTACCAATAAAATCTAAAATTCCACAAAGTTCAAATTGAGACTTGACGTGCGACATGGTCGCACCTACAAAACACCCATTTTTATAAGCTAAAATAAGCATTTTTATTATTTTTTCCATATCAGAGGTTAAAAAAGGGTTTAAAATGGGTTATTTTATCTGCTAGCTATTATAAATAAGATTTTAAACGTTTTTTTAATTTTTTATAACAATTCATTAGCCTTATAAAGTAAAAACTATGAAAAATCTATTCACCAGCGATAGCGTATGCATTTTTTTGTTTTGGGTTCGTTTCATTTTTTGTTGCATCGACAAAAAATAAAAGGAACAAAAGAGAAGGAGATAAAAGTTTAGAATTAATAAAATATTGAGATATGTATTCTCACAAAAATTGTTAGCATGAGATTAAACTTCATTTTGTTTAAATATTTCATATTGAATTTCATCTAAACTATTAAGAACTATCACTTCTTGATTGTATCCATATCTTATAGTCGTTACTTTGTCTTTTTCAATCAAAGTAATATCTTGTTTCTTATTCAAAAAAATCATTACTTTTGCACCATCAGTACTTGTTAAATTTAATTTAATCATTTTACTGACAACCAACACATTCTTGACTTCTATCCTCAACATCATTTGAAGACTCAGGCGACTGACTTCTTAGATAATAAGTTGATTTCAATCCAAACTTCCAAGCATTCATATAAATTTCATTCAAGTATTTACCCGATGCTTTGTCAAGCGTGATGAAGATGTTAAGTGACTGTCCTTGGTCTAACCACTTCTGACGAATAGCCCCTGCTTTTATGAGTACATTCTGGTCAAGGTCATACGCTGGTGTATAGTACTGCCATGTATCTGCACTTAGTTTAGGAGCAACAACAGGGATGAGTCCAGAAAGGTTCTCTTCAAACCATTTACGTTTATACACAGGCTCTATGGCTTGTGTTGTTCCTGTCAAGATAGATATAGACGATGTAGGGGCAATAGCCATCAAGTAACCATTACGCATACCATCTGTTTTTACTTTTTCTCTTAGTGCTTGCCAGTCATGGCTGTAACCGAACAATCCACCACGGTCAACCAGTTTACACGCATTGTCATTTGCCTTGTCGATAGGGAAAATACCCTTTGACCAGTCAGACCCCTCAAATGTTGGGTATGCACCTTTTTCAAGTGCCAAGTTAGAAGACTCTTTGATGATGTAGTAAGAGAATGATTCCATCACTTCATCTATCTTAGTAAAGTGCTCATGACTTCCCCACTCTATGCTTTGTTCTGCAAGCATCTGTGCTTCACCCATGACACCAAGCCCTATGGAACGTGACTTCTCATTTGTCTTTTTTACTTTTGCTAGTGGGTAGAAGTTTAAGTCTATCACGTTGTCAAGCATACGAGTGGCTATGGGGACAACACGTGCTAAGTCTTCTGTGGTGTTTACTTTAGAGAGGTTTACAGATGCGAGGTTACATACAGCTGTGTCCCCATCTGTTTTTTCTTTGTCTACTATCCAGATTTGTTTACCATTAAGACTGTCTAGTGCAGTTACTTTTTTAGC
>JAMONG010000267.1 GCA_027066595.1 Sulfurovum sp. | reverse complement strand
CTAAAAAACAAGTGGTTTTTTCTGTAAGTTTAGGAGGGACAAAAGGTTTAATGGCATAGTCATTTTTAAAAGCTTCTAGTTCTTCAGGAGAGTTGACAAGTGGGCTGTCATTGTTGTCATTTTCTGTTTTTCCACCTGTGTCTACCATGGTTTTGAGTTGTATGGTACCACTAAAGGGTTTGTCATTATTTGCTTCACCCTCACCAAAGATGACTGCTCCTAAAGCAGCATAGTATTGGGCATTGTCAGGTACATTGACAAGTTCGTCTATCTTGGACTTGTCATACGCTACGCCACGTTCATCCCAAATTTCAGCGATACGCATACGCCAGCACTCTTGTAAAAAAGGTAAGTAGGTGTTAGGCCCTCCAAGTAGAAGGACATTTGGCATCAGGGTATTGCCTCGTGTGAGTACGGTGAGGTTTTGCATGACAATGGCATCTGCAAGAGAGTTCATAATCTCATCTGAGGGGACAGAGGTTTTTACGAGATTTACGATGTCAGTCTCAGCAAAAACACCACATTTGGCTGCGACATGATGCAGTTTATCGGTTTGAAATTTCAGCTTTTGTACATCTTCTGCTTCCATACCTACTTTCATACTACACTTTTCTATGGTAGCACCAGTTCCAGATGCACACTTGTCATTCATAGAAGTAAGTACAGATTTTTTACCATCTTCGCTTTGTTTAAAGTGGATGATTTTAGCATCTTGTCCACCGAGTTCTATGACTGCTCTTACATCAGGATGTTTATGTTCTACTGCAAGTACTACCGCATTGACCTCTTGTACAAAACGTGCATTAATAGTTGGAGCAATACGTGATGCACCAGAACCTGTAATATAGACCTTGTCAAGGTTATTGTAAATATCAGAATGTGTGCGTGAAAGTTCTTCAAGGAGGCGTAAAAGTGTTGGTGCTTGTTTTGTGTCATGTGCAGTGTAGGCTTTGGCTACAATATCAAAGTCTTTGTTACATACAACATATTTGACAGTAGTAGAACCGATATCTATACCTAATGCATATTTTTCTTGTTGGTTATCTTGCATAGATTTTGTCATATTATCTCCTTATAGCTACTTTATTTTTGGTTTTTATTGCCCATATTATCCACACTATACCAAGTATAATAAAAGGTATGCTTAACATTTGACCCGTGGTAAAAGGTAGGCTTGTGGTGTAGTCTGCTTGGCGTGTTTTGGTGTATTCTAGTAAAAAGCGTACAGTAAACATGTAGGCAAAGAAAATACCAGGGAGTATTTTAGTTGCAAAAGAAGCAGAAACTTTTTTGTACACAGTAACAAGAATGACTAAAAGTAAAAGATATGAAAATGCTTCATAGAGTTGAACAGGATGGCGTGGGGTCATATCTATACGTTCAAAGATGATTGCCCAAGGTTTGTCAGTAGGTAGACCAAGTATCTCTGAGTTAAATAGGTTTCCAAAACGTACAAACGCAGCAGTAAGAGCACCTGGCATAGAAACACGGGCTAAGAGCCACCAAAAGGACTGTCCATAACGTTTGGCAAAGAAGTAGAGTGCCACAATCACACCGATAAGCCCTCCATGACTTGCCAATCCACCTTTCCAAACTTTAAATACTTCAAGAGGGTGTGTAAGGTAATACTCTGGTTCATAAGCAAAACAGTGCATAAGTCTTGCACCTATGACAGTACCTATAAGCACATAAATGAGAAAATTGTCAAGTTCATCAGGGTTTTTACCCTCACGCTTGTAAACCCATTGAAGTATCATAAGCCCAAGAAAAAAAGAACCTACAAACAGTAGTCCATACCAACGAAGTTGCAGGGGACCGAGTTCAATAAGTGTAGGATTGATATTCCAAATAAAATGTTCCATTTTGTGTACCTAATATGTTAATTAAGAGTATTATACTCTAAATTAATTAAGTCATTTTTAGGCATACTTAATCTTATAATAATTATTATGAATGCTATTTTTAAATAGCTCAATTTTTTAATTGAGTATGTGATGCTACTTTTTATAGAAAAAGAAAAGATGGGGTATGTTTGAGCGTATTAAAGAGGCCAAAAAACCATAATAAGTGGGATAGACACAGTAAGGATAAGTAGCTCTAAGGGTAACCCCATACGCCAATAATCTCCAAATTTATAGCCTCCAGGCCCCATAATAATAGTGTTGTTTTTATGACCAATGGGAGATAAAAAAGCACAAGAAGCTGCTACCGCTACGCCCATAAGAAAAGCATCTGGGTTTGCACCTAGTTTTGTAGCAAGACTTATGCCTACGGGTGCAGCTACAAGAACGGTTGCTATATTGTTGAGCATATCTGAGAGTGTCATGGTGACTACCATCAAGAGTGCCAAAACAGCAACCACTGGCCAGCCATGTGTGATGTTGAGAATACCATTGGCAATGAGTTGTGTACCCCCTGAGGCTTCAAGTGCAGCACCCAGTGGAATGAGAGATGCCACAAGTACGATGACAGACCATTGCACAGAGTTGTACATTTGAGAAGGCGTGAGTACTTTTAAAAAGCCATAAAGCACAACGACCATCGCAAGGGCCACTGGAAGATAGACTAGACCAAAGCTTGAAAGTGCAATAGCAATCGCAAAAAGTGAAATGGCTAACGTTGCTTTGTCTCTTTGGACTACTTGCAGACCTCTTTTTTCTAAAGGTAGGGCACCTAGCCATTGTGTGGTATTGTTTAGTTGTTCATCTTCTCCCATCAAGAGTAGTACATCTCCTGCTTTTATGGCTGTCTTTCGTACCCTTTGATGCAGTGTTTTTCCTTGTCTTGAGATACCAAGTAACATAATACCATGTCTATAAAGTAAGGCAGAATCATTGGCAGACTGTCCTACAATTTGTGCATCGTAGGGTATGGTAACTTCAGTCATGTGAAGCGTACCACCTAATCTTCCTTTGTGTTTTTTTGACTTCGAGTAAGAGAGTTTAAGTTCGCCAGATAAGCGTTCAAGAGATTTTGGATTGGCTTCAATGACAAGGAGGTCACTTTTTCGTATTACTTCATCTACCGCTTTACCTGGAATCCTTTTACCTCGTCTGATTAACCCGATGATGAGGGCATCATGGTCTTCTGCTAAACGCTCTAACTCTGATATGCTTTGTCCTATGGCAGGAGAGTTTTCATCAAACCCAATCTCTATCGTGTAGTCATCTAGGTTTCGTAGGTCTGTAGAGGTGTTTTGTTTTTGTGTAGATTCTGGCACAAGCCTCCACCCTATAAGAGCGATAAAAGAGATACCTGCAAATGCAGCACCCAACCCTACCCATGCAAAGTCAAACATGGAATAGGGTGCTCCAAGTGCAGTCTCGCGAAACTGAGAGATGACAATGTTAGGTGGCGTACCAATAAGCGTCACCATACCTCCTAAGATAGTAGCAAAAGAGAGAGGCATGAGTGTCTTAGAAGGAGAGCGTTTAGCACGTTTAGCTACTTGGATATCTATAGGCATAAGTAAAGCTAGGGTAGCAACATTGTTCATAAAAGCAGACATCACAGCTCCTAATATACCTATGGAAGCGATGTGGGCTACCAAAGAGCGACTAGAGTCTATAAATTTTTCTGAAAGCATCTCTATCGCCCCAGATTGAGACAATGCCTTAGAGATGATAAGTACTAAAGCGATGATAATCACAGCAGGATGCCCAAAGCCTGAAAAAGCAGCTTCTTTTGGAATGACATTTAACAATAGCCCTAAAGACAAAGCCCCAAAAGCCACAAGGTCATACCGCCATCTACCCCAAACAAGCATAACAAGTACACCTCCCATAAGTAAAAACAGTGTGATTTGTTCGTAGGTCATATTAGGTGTTTATCTTTTCTTTTATCTCTCTAGCGATGTTAGAAATTTTCTTAATTTTTTGTGTATCACTTAAACTCTCATCTAGTAATACTTTAACAAAGGCAGATCCTACAATGACTCCATCTACACCTTTGGCTTTTTCTTTCGCTGTATTTTGGTCTACACCGAAGCCTACATAGACAGGAGTGTCTGAGTATTTTTTGATATTTGTAATAATAGGTTGTAAATCTTCACTTTTACCAGCACCTGTGATACCTGCATAGGCAACAAGGTAGATAAACTTTTGTGCGTTAGTGACAATCTTTTGTATACGTGCTTCTGAATCGGTAGGAGCGATGAAGTCTATAAGTGATAAGCCTGCTTTTTCTATGGAGGGTTTATAGAGTGCAGCTTCTTCTAAAGGTAAGTCTGGAATGATGAAACCATTGACGCCTACTTCATTGGCTTTAGAGATAAATGTATCCATGCCTTTATGGTAGAAAGGATTAAAGTATCCCATCCACAGTGTGTCAATATGTGGGGCTATTTGGGCAGAAGCTTCAAAAAGATGCTCTAACTTAAAACCATTTTGTAGGGCTTTTAAGTTTGCTTTTTCGATGACAGGTCCATCTGCAACAGGATCAGAGAATGGCATACCAAGCTCAAGTGTATCTACACCTGCTTCAGCCAATGCCAAAGAAGCATCAACCGTAAACGCTAAAGAGGGGAAACCAGTAGTAATATATGCAACTAAATTTTTCAATATTTCTTCTTATATAATATATTTTCAACATTATATGATAAAATGAGTAAAATTATAGATTTGTTATTGAGGATAGAGAGAAAATTATGAGTATACATACCCCTAAAATAGAAAAAAAAGTAACTTTAACTACCATAGCCAAAATGAAAGGCAAAGAACCTATTACGATGGTAACAGCCTATGATGCACTTTTTGCAGGTCTTTTTGATGGCGAAGTTGAGATGATACTTGTGGGCGATAGCCTCAATATGAGTTTTTTAGGTAAAGAGGACACGCTCTCTGCTACGATGGATCAGATGATTTACCATACGCAAGCCGTATGTAATGGTGCAAAGTTACCACTTATTGTACTTGACATGCCTTTTGGTTCTTACTCTACAGTAGACGATGCCATACACAATGCTACTAGAGCTTACCGAGAAACCAATGCACAGGCTATAAAGATAGAAGGTGGCAAGGAACGTGCACATGTGGTTGAAGCATTGACACAAAATTCCATAGCAGTATTAGGACATATTGGGCTTATGCCACAGTTTTTAAGAAGCGATGGTGGGTATAAGATACGTGGCAAAGACAGAGATGACATCGCTTCTTTAGTAGAAGATGCTAAAGCTTTAGAAAAAGCGGGTGCTTTTGCCATTGTGGTTGAGGGTGTGAAAGAAGAAGCTGCCAAAGCCATTACAGATGCAGTAGCCATACCAACCATAGGCATAGGTGCAGGGAATGTCACCGATGGACAAGTGCTTGTCTGGTCAGATATGTTTGGTTTCTTTGAAGCATTTAAACCAAAATTTGTAAAACAGTACATGGACGGTGCAAAGCAGATACGTGAAGGGCTAGAAGCATATAGAAACGATGTTAAGTCACGTGAATTCCCTTCTGAAGAATATACGTATTAATGGAACGTATGGTAGAGATAGAGCGTTTTGATGAAGAAGTCTCTTATGAAGTGACGCTTCGTCCTAATTCGTGGGATGAATACATCGGTCAAGAGAAGATTAAAAAGAACCTCAAAGTGTTTATAGAAGCGAGTAAAAAACGTGAAGAAGCCTTAGACCACATTTTATTTTTTGGCCCTCCAGGGCTTGGTAAAACAACGATTGCCAATATCATCTCTACAGAAATGGGTGCAAACATCAAGACCACAGCTGCCCCTATGATAGAAAAAGCAGGAGACTTGGCTGCACTGCTTACAAACAT
>JAMONG010000266.1 GCA_027066595.1 Sulfurovum sp. | reverse complement strand
TTCCATGTAAGGTTCGCCTCTTTTTTAGCTTCAAAAATTTGATAAATAAATGCAAATACAAGCAAGCCGTGTATCATTCCTACTACTTTTGTGGCTAGGGGGTAGCCAAAGTAGTATTTTGCAGGCATGGCTATAAAAAGTAAAATGAGGAAAGAAATACCCTCTATTTTATTGATAAGTTTAAATTTTTTTAATTCAGACATGTTGTCTCCTATTTTAATTTTGGAGAGTATAACCAAAAAGGTTTAATAAAAGTGTATTTTTAGGTTATAATTATCCTAAAAAAGGATGACAATGGAAAATGAAAACAAAGAACAAAACATAGCAGAGTATGATTTTGATATTATCGAGATAACTAAAGCAGGTTGGGCACATATGGAGGGTGTAAAATTACAGTTTGTCATCGCTTTAGCTATCTATATCGTGATAGCAATCGTGGTAAATTTACTTTTAAGTCTGGTTTTTCCAGGAGGAACAGCAGAAGAACCAAACTTACTCAATCAACAGATTGTGGGTATTTTAAGTTATCCTGTGTTGATGCCTATCATGGTGGGTATCATGATGATGGCTATTAACCATACACGTGGTGAGACTATCCATTTTCAATCGATTTTTAACTATTATCACCTTACGGGTAAGTTAGCATTGGCAGGGATTTTGGTCTATATCTTGACGATGATAGGATTACTTTTACTCATTTTGCCTGGTATTTATTTGAGTATTGCCTATATGTTTGTGTTACCGCTTATTGTCGACAAAGGTATGGATATTTGGGATGCGATGGAGTACTCTAGAAAAACAGTCACAAAACATTGGTTTAAGGTGTTTGGTCTCATGGTACTTTTAGGGTTTGCACTGTTTCTTGGGGCTATCCCATTGGGTATTGGTCTTATCTGGACAGCACCATTGATGTTTATCACCACGTATGGGTTGCTTTATCCTGTGATGTTTGATCAGGAAGATTAAGGCTTTATGCCTTAATAGACCAAGTCACACTTGAGCATAGAGTCCACCATTCCACGTGCGACTTGCTCTGTTCCTACAACTATCTCATAGTTTGGGAACTCTTTTTGTAGCTCTTCTTTCTCTTTAAAGTTATCTACCTTTATGATGATTCTCGCTTCTAATGCCATAGACCTTAAAATATCACAGACCAAATGCAGCTTTTCGCTGTTGTCAAATGCCACGATAACAGCCATCGCTTCTCGTATGTTGATAGATTCTAAAATCGTTTTTTTAGAGGCATTCCCAAAGATAACGTTTCGTCCTTCTCTTTGTGCCTCTAAAACATTATGCATATTACTCTCAATAGCAATATAACTTACCTCTTGGCGTGCAAGTTTTTCACAAATTTTGCGACCTAATCGTCCGTATCCAAGTACTGCAACATGGTGTTTAAACTGTTTCGTTTGTATAGAGGTTGCTTCTATATCTTGTGTGCCTACGATGGCATCGGTTAAAAATGCGATGTTACGTAAAACAAAAGGGGTGAGTATCATCGAGAGTATAATAGTGACGATGAGTACTTGTGAGATGGTAGGGTCTAAGAGGTTTTTAGCATTTGCAAGTTCAAAGACAACCAAGCCAAACTCACCTAACTGAAAGAGTGCCAAGGCTGTTTTAACAGAGACACGCTTTATAGCCACACGACGTACTAAAAGGTAGATGATAGCCATTTTAATCACAGTAAAGAGTAGTAGCAAACCTAAGATAGTTAAATAGTGTGTTGCGATGACAGTAAAGTTTATCTGCATACCTACAGTGATGAAAAATATACCTAGCAGAAGGTCCCTAAAAGGGATGAGGTCAGCTTCTACTTGATGTTTGTAGCGTGTCTCTGAGATAATCATCCCTGCGATAAATGCACCCAATGAGTAGGTAAAACCAAGTGAATGTGCCAAAGCAGATGCACCTATGACTAAAAAGAGTATGGAACCTATAAAGATTTCATCAGAATTGCTTTTGACTACTTCATTAAAAAAAGGTTCAAGTATAAATTTACCAAATGCCCATAACATGGCAAATAAGATAAGTGCATCGAGTGCTGTTTTCCAAAGAAGTGTGCCTAAAGAGAGGTCGTTGATGGAAAATATGGTAATCATCAAAAGAATAGGGATGACCATAATGTCTTGAAAAATTAAAATACCTAAAGACCTACGTCCATACTCTTTGTTGATGTCACGGTTGGAGTTGAGTATTTTCAGCACGATAGCAGTCGATGAAAGTGCCAAAGCAGCGGAGATGATGACGGATGATTTGACATCTATACTAAAAAGATAGTGAGAAAGAAGAAAAAAAGTAAGCATACTTAGTCCTACTTGCAGTCCACCAAAAAGAAAGACCTCTTTTCTCATTTTGACAAGATGGCGGATGGAAAACTCTAACCCTATGGTAAACATAAGAAAAACAATACCAAACTCAGCTATGGTATGTAGCTCTTTAGAGTTAGATTCATGCGAGAGTTCTAAGACATAGGTAATGATAACACCCGTGGCAATGTATCCGATGATAGTCGGTATATGAAAACGTGTGAGTACTAGATTGGTAATGGTAGCGATAAATATGGTAAGTACAATGATTTCAAGCATTATGGATTCCTAAGTGTGTTCTGATGGATAATTGTAACACAATAAAATAGCTTCTGTTGTGATTTTGATATAATCTTGTATGCTTAATAATATAATTTCAGTTCAATACTGATTTGAATATCTTAATGTATTCTATCAATAGTACACTACTTATATGATAAGATAAAATATTAAACTTTTGGGGGATACAATTCAATGAGTAAAAAAATATTAAGTTTAGACTTAGGTATAACATCTATAGGGTACGCTATCTTAGACGAGATGGATAATGACAGATATAGTCTTGTAGATTATGGCATAAGTATGTTTGACAAAGCTACAGACAAAGATGGAAAATCAAAAAAACTTTTACATAGTGCTAGTCAGTCTTCAGCCAACTTATATGACTTACGAAAACAAAGAACCCAAAACCTTGCTATGCTTTTTGAAAAATATAAGTTGGCTAGTGCAGATAATTTATTGCGTCAAGAACGAGAGAATAAATATATAAACAAATGGTATCTACGAGCAGAGAAGTCTTTTTCTCAGAAGTTAGAGATAGAAGAATTGTTTACTATACTTTACTTGATGGCTAAACACAGAGGCTATAAGTCGCTAGATACAGATGATTTACTCGAAGAATTACTAATAGACTTGGAATTTGAAGTTCCAGAGAAGAAAGAAAAGGATGCCGAAAAAGGTAAGATAAAACAAGCTCTTAAAACAGTAGAAACCTTGCGAAAAGAGTACCCTGAAAAAACAGTAGCTAGAATCATTTACGAGATAGAGATACAAAAGCCAAATCCCACTTTTAGAAACCATGACAACTACAACTACATGATACGCCGTGAGTACATAAGAGAAGAGATAGAGAAAATAGTATTGTCTCAAAGGGACTTTGGTTTATTTGATAAGACTTTTGATATAGATACATTTACAAAAGAACTCATAGCCACTATAGACGACCAAAAAGACTCTACAAATGACTTGTCACTTTTTGGAAACTGTGAGTATTACCCTGAAGAAAAAGTGGCACATCAGTATTCGCTTTTGTCAGATATACATAAGATGTACCAATCGGTTGCAAACATAACTTTTGGTAAAACTAAAATCTTAAAAGAACAGATAAAAATAATCTCAGATGATTTTTTCAAGAAAATAAAACAGGGTAAAAATATAGCTGATATAAAGTATCAGGATATACGTAAATTATTGAAATTAAATGATGAAGTTAAAGTTTTTGGAAAAGAAGATTATCGCTTAGATAAAAAAGGTAAAAAAGTACACTATACGATTACAAAGTTTCATTTCTTAGCTAACTTGGGAAAGATAGACAATAGTTTTATAAATACTGTCTTTGAGAAAAATAATAAATATGAAATACTTAAAGAGATATTTGATGTACTCGAATTTGAAAAAGCTCCTAAGAGTATGTATACTCAAATCAATGAAGTGTTTATGAAATATACATTGGTAGAAGATGCAAGACTAAAAGATGAGACTATCATCAATCTCATTAAGCACAAAACTGGAAATAGTCTCAATATATCAGCCCATGCGATGATAAAGTTTATACCTTATTTTGAAAAAGGTATGACTATTGATGAGATAAAGCAAGAGTTGAGACTTGAACGTAATGAAGATTATTCGAGCTATATGAAAGGAATTAAGCATCTACACGTTAATACTTTTGAAAAAGATGATAATTTAGAAATAAATAACCACCCTGTTAAATATGTAGTCTCTGCGACTATGCGTTTAGTAAAACATCTTCACGCAACTTATGGAGCATTTGATGAGATACGCGTAGAGAGTACACGAGAACTTAGTCAAAATGAAGATACGAAAAAAGCTATAGACAAAGCCAACAGAGAAAATGAAGCGAAATTTCAAAAGATTATAGAAGATGAAGAGTATCAAAAGATAGCCAATGAGTATGGAAAAAATCTGAAAAAATATGCTCGAAAGATTATGCTTTGGGAGGAACAAGATAAGCTTGATATTTATAGTGGTAAGGTGATAGGGTTTGATGATATCTTCTCAAATCGTGTGGATATTGACCATATTGTCCCTCAAAGTTTAGGAGGACTTAGTGTTAAGCATAATCTAGTACTAGCCCATAGAGATGAAAATATCAAAAAATCAAATCAGTTACCTATGAATTTTGTTACAGATAAAGTAGCCTATGTAAATAGAATAGAGCATTTGTTTAAAGAGTACAAAATAAACTGGAAAAAGAAAATAAATCTTTTGGCTGAGACATTAGATGATGGCTATAAAGACACTTTTGAAAGTAAATCGTTACGAGCCACTTCGTACATAGAAGCACTCACCGCACAAATGTTAAAACGCTACTACCCATTCCTAGACAAGAAAAAACAAGCCAATGGGCAAGCTGTAGCCCATGTACAAGGGCGAGCTACTTCAAACATACGTAAGTTACTAGGTGTCAAAATAAAGGTACGAGATACAAACATTCATCATGCCATAGATGCCATACTCATAGGACTTACCAATAAATCTTGGCTACAAAAACTCTCAAATACTTTTAGAGAAAACATGGGTGTTATAGACGATGAAGCAAGAGCCAACATAAAAAAAGAGCTTCCACTCATAGAAGGAGTAGAGCCTAAAGAGTTGGTGGGACTCATAGAAGATGCTTACAATGTGTATGGAGAAGATTCTGTCTTTTATAAAGATATATTTGGCAAGACAAAAGCTGTTAATTTTTGGGTTTCTAAGAAGCCGATGAGTTCTAAGATACATAAAGACACTATTTATGGTAAAAAACCAAATGGGTTCTTTACTGTGAGAGAAGACATCATAAAGCAATTTATAGCTTTAAAAATCACTACTAAAACAGAGCCACAGGTATTTGTAAAGGGGTTTGAAAAAAGTATCTTGCACAAGATGTACAGCTATAAAACAAATCCAAACGATGTGATATGTAGCATCATTCAAAGTAGAGCTAATGAGATAAAAAGATTGTTAGAAAGTTTTGTTGACTTAGACCATAAAAACAAAGAAACTACGAGTGAAGCAAAAGAAAAACTAGATACTTTAGTACACAAAGAATTACTAGATAACAATGGCAATACCATACGAAAAGTAAAGTTTTTTCAAACAAACTTAACAGGCTTTGATATACGAGGTGGATTGGCAACTAAAGAAAAAACCTTTATAGGATTCAAAGCTACTTATGAAAATAAAAAGCTAAGTTATG
>JAMONG010000265.1 GCA_027066595.1 Sulfurovum sp. | reverse complement strand
TACAGTCATAGATCGTTCCTTTTGAATCAGAACAAGTGACAGGGATAGCCCCTATATCATAAAGTTTTTCAATGGCATGGATGGCTACATTTCCTGAACCTGAGATGGTGCATATTTTACCTTTAAGTGTTTCTCCTATGTCTTCTAGTAAGGTTTGTGTAAAGTAGATGAGTCCATAACCTGTGGCTTCCGTACGTCCTAAACTTCCTCCTAATGCAAGTGGTTTAGAGGTAATGATACTGTCATAGGTGTTGGTGAGTTGTTTGTATTGACCAAAGAGATAGCCTACCTCTCTAGCACCTACGCCTATGTCTCCTCCGAGTATATCTATATCTGCACCGATACTGTTATAAAATGCTGTCATAAAAGCTTGACAAAACTTCATAATCTCTTTATCGCTTCTTCCTTTTGGGTCAAAGTCTGCACCTCCTTTGGCTCCCCCTATGTGAAGTCCTGTAATGGCATTTTTAAAGATTTGTTCAAAGGCAAGAAACTTTAAAATATCTGGGTTTACTGAGGGGTGAAAACGCACACCCCCTTTGTATGGGCCTAATGCATTATTGAACTGAATGCGATATCCATTGTTGACGTTGATTGTATTGCTATCATCAAGCCACTCAATTTTAAAATGTATCGCTCTATTTGGAACAATCACCCGTGCAATGATATTTTGTGAGGTATATTCAGGATGTTTTTCCATAAGAGGGGAGATGGATACGAGTACCTCTTTAAGTGCTTGAAAGAAGTTAGTATCTGTAGAACAGTTACTTTTTTTTGCTCGTGTCATCGCCAGTTCTATATAGTCCATGTATATTTCCTTTGTGTTTTATGTATCTTCTATTATAGGACAATTTATCATAGAAAAACGTTATGTATTGATGCACTTTACAGGATAAGTGTATGGGATGATTTGTAAAAATATGTCAATTTGACATATTTTTGCCGATTAAGAAAAAATTGTGGCACACTACAGCTATGAATGCAAAAGTAGATAGTGGTACTCCACCAAATCAGACAAAAAAAGTAAAACAAAAAACAAAAGAAGAAGCCATCGTCAATAGACTTTGTTGTGCCACATTAGAGGGAGTTAAGGCACAAGTTGTAGAAGTAGAAGCGACCTTTACAAAAGGGTTACCAGGCTTTGCAGTGGTTGGCTTAGCCAACTCAGATATACAAGAGGCAAAAGAGAGGGTAAAGTCTGCATTGCTTGTGAATGCGTTTGTTTTCCCTCCGCTAAAAATCACAATTGGCTTGAGTCCATCAGAAATTAAGAAGAGTGGTAGTCATTTTGATTTACCACTGGCGTTACTTGTGGCACTGAACAAAAAAAGTTTTGAAGAAGAGGGACTCTTTGTATTTGGTGAGTTAGGACTTGATGGACGGGTTAAAAGTTCATCGATGCTTTTTCCTCTCATTTTGTCTCTTAAAGAACAAGGCTTAATAAACAGAGCCATCATCCCAAAAGAAGCTATAGTTTATTTGAGTCATATTTCAGGTGTAGATTTTATAGCGGTTGAGAGTTTGAGTGAGGCGATATCTCTACTAAAGCAAGGAGAGTTTACTTCAAATGTCAAACAGTTCAGTTATGATGCGAAGCATCTAAATGTGGGTGATAAGAGTTATTTTTATGAAGAGAAGTATGAAAATGATTTTAAAGATGTTAAAGGGCAAATGGTCGCAAAACGTGCGGCGATGATAGCCGCTGCTGGGATGCATAACTTTTTTATGGAGGGTAATCCTGGATGTGGTAAGAGTATGATAGCCAAACGCATTAAAGATATTTTACCACCACTTACAGAATCTGAATTGCTTTCTATTGCTAAACATCAATTTTTAGATGGACAAACACCAACATTTAAAGCCATCCGTCCCATGCGTTCTCCACACCATACTGCGACATCTGCTTCTATCTTTGGAGGAGGTTCAGGACAAGCCAAAATCGGTGAAGTGGCGTTGGCTTCAAAAGGTATATTGTTTTTTGATGAGATACCACACTTTTCTAAGCAGATACTCGAAGCCATGAGAGAACCTTTACAAGATAACAAAGTACATATAGCAAGGGTCAATGCGAAGATTGAATACGAAGCAGATATTATGTTTGTCGCAGCCCAAAACCCATGCCCTTGTGGCAATATGCTCTCTAAAGTTAAAGAGTGTCGTTGTTCAGAACAGGAGATAAAACGCTACCAAAATAAGCTTTCCGACCCATTTTTAGACCGTATAGACCTCTTTGTAGTCATGCAAGAAGTACAAAGTACTGATGTTGGAGATGTGACCAGCGAAGCAATGCATAAGGCAGTCATAGATGCATTTAAGATGCAAAAAGAGCGTGGACAAGAGAGACTCAATGGTAAGCTTAAGGAAGAAGAGATAGAAAACTATTGTCAGTTAAGTATGGATGCAAATACTATTTTAGAATCTGCCATAGGCAAATTTGCACTTTCCCACAGAAGTATCGCTTCTGTTAAAAAAATAGGTCGTACGATTGCAGATTTACATAAAAATGAGAAGATAGAGAAAAAAGATATACTTGAAGCGTTGAGTTATAGGAGACGCAAGTAGATGGCTAAGAGAAAAATAGAGGTAAAAGGAAAAGAAATTACTATTGTCAATCATCTCGCTAATGATGAATATATATCTTTGACGGATATTGCACGTTATAAAAATGCAGATACTCCTAATGATGTGATTAAAAATTGGCTTAGAAATAAAAATACTATAGAATTATTGGGACTATGGGAGAAGTTAAATAACAGAAATTTTAAACCCGTCGAATTCGACGGGTTTAGAAATGAAGCAGGATTAAATCATTTTGTACTTTCTCCTAAAAAGTGGATAGAAACAACTAATGCAATAGGGTTAATTTCAAAATCTGGACGATATGGTGGTACTTATGCCCATAAAGACATCGCCTTTGAGTTTGCTTCATGGGTGTCTGTAGAGTTTAAACTCTATATGATTAAAGAGTTTCAGAGATTTCAAGAAAAAGATGCACAAAGTCTAGAATGGAATATCAAACGTAGCCTTACTAAAATAAATTATCGTATACATACTGATGCCATACAGAAAAATCTCATCCCACCAACTTTAGGTAATAAGGAGGTAGCTTTTGTTTATGCCAATGAAGCAGATGTTTTAAATATGGCTCTTTTTGGAGTAACTGCAAAAATGTGGAGAGAGACAAACCCTGATAAAAAAGGAAATATTAGAGATTATGCCAATGTAGCTCAACTTGTTTGTTTATCTAACCTAGAGAGTATGAATGCCTTGCTAATAAAAGAAAATATAGCACAACATGATAGGCTCAATAAACTTAATGAGATTGCGATAGGGCAAATGAAAATTCTTGTACTTGATGGGAATAAGATTTTAAAATAAGACTATATAAACTCCACCACAAGTTTTGTCACTACAAATCCACCAACTACTAACCATATAAACATACCAAGGGCTGTGTAGATAGGAGCAAGTCCTAGTCCTTTGAATTTGGAGAAAATAGTTCCCATACCAAGGGCAGTCATTGCCATGGTAAGTAAGAAAGTATCAACTTCATTGATGATATCTACGATAGGTTGGGGGATGAGCTGTAGAGAGTTAAACCCTGCAACCATGATGAAGTAGACAGCAAACCAAGGGATGACAAGCTTGGTTTTTTCATTTCTCTCTTCTCCTCCTTTTCTTGCATCCCATGCAAGGTAAAGCCCAAGTACTATGAGCATAGGAGCTATCATGATTACCCTTGTCATCTTGACAATCACCGCAGCATCGGCCATCTCTTTAGGAGCACCTGGGACAGAAGCTGGAACGGCGACAACTTGTGCTACTTCATGGATAGTTCCACCCACATAGATACCAAATTCTCTGGCACTCATGTGTAAAAATCCTGTAGCGTTTTCGATGATGGTTGTGTAGAGTACAGGGTAGAGAAACATAGAGATGGTACCAAAAAGAACCACCATCGAAACAGCGATGGCTGTTTTATGCTCTTGGGCTTTAAGTACAGGTTCTGTAGCAAGTACGGCTGCAGCACCACAAACAGCAGCACCAGAAGCAGTAAGAATAGAGGTGTCTTTATCCATACCAAATATTTTAGTACCTAACCATGACCCGATAATCAGTGTAGAACTCAACATTATAAGTGAAACTAAGAATCCATCCATCCCTACTTCTGCTATTTGTTGAAAGGTAATTCTAAATCCATAAAGAACAATGGCAAAACGTAAAATCTTTTTTCCTGAAAATGTAATACCATTTTGCCATGCATCAGGTGTTTGGTTATGTAAAGTGTTGGCATAAAAAATCCCCATCACGATACCTATGACTAAAGGAGAAAGCCCAAGGGCCTTGACTGCTGAAAAGTCAGATATAAACGTAGCTGCGGCTGCAAAGATAGCGACAAAGAAAATACCTGAGAGTGTTCCTTTGCGATTTGACGGTGAAAATGGCATATAAAAACATCCTTTTTACTATAATCTTCAAAATATTTGATTGAAATCATGGAACTATACTATATTTTTGATATAATCTAGTATATTTATAATAATAAATCAATAAAATAGATTGAAAAAGAGATAATTAATGAAATTAACACTCAGACAAATGCAAATTTTTTTAAATGTAGTAAGCTCAGGACACCTAACAAATGTTGCAAAAGAGATGAAACTTAGTCAGTCCGCAGTTTCTATGTCCATCAAAGAGTTAGAAAATATCTTAGGACGACCTGTTTTTGACAGAATCAATAAAAAATTGGTACTCAATGAAGTAGGACGTGCATTTCATAAAGAGATTTCTCCTATCTTTAAGAAATTAGCAGATATTGAGTATGAATTTAAAAATTCTGAAAACAAAGGGATGATTAGAGTAGGGGCAAGTACGACGATTGTAGATTACCTCATGCCGTCGATTATCTGTTCATATATGAGTTCATACCCTGATGTTAAGATTACACTTAAAGAGGGTAATACTAAAGAGATTGCTGAGATGATAAAAGAGGGGAGCATTGACATTGGGTTTGTTGAGGGCTTTGTCTCTGGTTCAGATATTATTAAAGAGAAAATTGGCATAGACGAACTACTGGTAGTCACAGCCGATAAAAACCTTTGTAAGTCATGTCACATTGATGAGATAGCAGAGAAACGTTGGGTACTAAGAGAAGAGGGTTCTGGTACACGAGAGGTGTTTTTAGATTATATTAAAGAAAAAGTAGATGAGTTAAATGTCTTTTTAGAGCTTGGGCACACTGAGTCTATCAAGAGTATTTTGATGAACAGAGAGTGTTTGACTTGTATCTCTAAAATATCTGTGGAGACAGAACTCAGCGAGGGCAAACTTCATCGAGTGCCTGTAGAAGAGTTTGAGTGTAAGCGTGATTTTCTTATGATTTACCATAAAGATAAATACCACTCAGCACTTTTTGAAAAATTTGTTTTTTTCTCACGAAAGCTAATGACACAAATGATAGATGGTGGTACATGTTTGACGATGAATAAACCTAGTTAAGCTTTATCTTTAGTGCCTCTTCATACTCTTTGGGGTGGTTAAGGTTAGTAAAGGGTGTATCCTCTTTAAAGTGTATGGTTTTACTTTGTGCTAATGCTAATAAATCTTGTAACTTGTGATTGCCTTTTTGATACTGTGCGTAAGCAAGGCTTAGGATAGACTTTTTATAAAGTCCACATAAGGGCTGTACCCCTGTAGGACTTTTTGCAATTATCACATCTGCGTTGTCATCTTTTTCTTCCATGATTTTGTCTATAACAATTTTATCTACAAAGGGTGCATCAACACTTAAAATGAATATTTCATCTATATTTTTCAGTGT
>JAMONG010000264.1 GCA_027066595.1 Sulfurovum sp. | reverse complement strand
TGTGGTGACACGCCCACCACCAAGTATGTCAAGAGGTGCTGCACAGTTGGTACATTTGATGGCGTAGTGTTTTGACATTAGTGTACTTTCCCTATATCAAAAGGGCTTATCCACTTGCCTTCATAAGCTTCTAGCTTGCCCTCTACAAGTTCTAGGGTACGTAGCTTGGCATCTTTACCACTAAGATGTGCATAGGCATAGGTACTACCGACTATTATCTTTTTAGGAAGTGAACCTGCAAACCCTTCACACTTCGCTTCACCTAGTTCAGTCACTACCCAGTCATCTGAAGTGACAAGCCCCACACGAAGCCTATCAAAAAAGTCATCAGGGTAGGTCACTTCAACTTTTTGTTGAAAAACCAAGTCTCCTTCGTCTACAGAGAGCCAATATTCATTGTTTTGAGTATCTTTAACCCACCACTCTTCCCAAAACCCTCGTCCATAGGAGTAGCGTATCTTTCCTAGTGGCAAGTAACTTTTTTGCTCAAAGAAAAAAGGTGCATTAAGTGCTAAGATAGAAATCTCTGGAGCGAGTACAGAACTGTCACCTGAAAGTTGTGTGGCATCATCTTCTAAAAAAATGGTCGATTTACATGATTCACACTGTATGAGTTTAGTATGTTTAAAGTAAAGTGCAAGCTGGTATCCACACTGAGGACAATTAAACTGTTTTTCTATACTAAACTGATTTGGCATTATTTGAGTATCTTTTTGATGGTTTCAGAACAAACAGTAAGACCTACAGCACCAGTAACAGCGACACAAGAGCCTTTCTCTTTACATTTGTCTTCTTCTGGAGAAAATACTACCGTAAAGTTTCTGTCAAATTTTGCTTTTTTGAGTTCATTACGTATCTTACGAGCAAGAGCATCTCCATGGGTTTTCCAAATGGAGGCAACTTCTATTTTGTTGGCATCATAGCGTTTGGCAGAGCCTAGTGCCATGATGAGCTTTTTGTAACACTTCTTTGCCACTTCTATCTTAACTTTAGTGGTATCTGCTGCATCAATGACTAGGTCATAAGGTTCAAAATCAAAGCTTGCTACCCATGCCATGTCCATACGTTGGTTAATGGTTTGTACTTCAGGGTAAAGCTCTTTAAGACGCTCTACCTTTACCATGCCCACAGCTTCAGAGCCTATCTGTCTGTTTTGGTTCGTCTCATCATAGGTATCATAGTCAAGTATCGTAATGTCACTTACACCACTTCTGTAGAGACAGTCTAAAGCATAAGAGCCTACACCACCCACACCTAAGATGAGTATCTTCGCATTTTGTAGTTTGTTAAAGTCTTCATCACCAAAAAGCATACGACAGCGTTCAAATCGCATTTCTATCCTTCGTATAGATTTTTTTGTAGGTGCGACCATGTCGCACGTCTAATCTCAATTTGACTTTATTGGAAATCTGAATTGTGATTGTAATTTTAATATCCTCTTGTCGTGTGACATGGTCACACCTACGTAAACCATGTTTGTAATTTATCTATCTCTTCATGTGCGGTCATGTCAAGTTTTACAGGGGTCACAGAAACATACCCATCGCTAATGGCTTCAAAGTCTGTGGTGTGTCCTTTGGTTTCCATCCATCCTAATTCTGGTAAGCCTATCCAGTAGTACTCTTTACCTCTTGGGTTGTGATGTACTTCTGCATTGTGGGCATAGAGACGGTTACCTGCACGTGTCACTTTGAAGCCTTTACATGCTTCTTTTGCTACAGGAGGAATGTTTACATTGATAAATTTACGTGAGGGGAGAGGGTAGTCATCTTCAAATATTTTTTTGACTAGGGTGATGATACTCTCTTGTGCCAAGGTATAGCCAAAGGTATCTATGCTTTTGCCATGTTCTGCATAGACTTGGCTGATAGCAATAGCAGGAATGCCTTGTAACACGGCTTCCATTGCTGCACTTGCTGTGCCAGAGTAGGTAATGTCTTCACCCATATTTGAGCCTATATTGATACCTGAGATGACGATGTCTGGTCTATTTTCTTTAGAAAAAAGTTTGTTTAGTGCTAAGAAAATACAGTCTGAGGGTGTACCATCATCTAGTTTATAGAAGTTCTCTTCTATCTCTATAAAGTTGAGAGGACGCGTAAGCGTGAGAGAGTGTCCACACGCAGACTTCTCAGAGCTAGGTGCAACAACGGTGACACGACCAAGGGTTTTAAGTGCTTCTACAAGAGCCAAAAGCCCTTTTGAGTCGTAGCCATCATCATTGGTGATTAAAATATGTTTTTGCATGGAGATTATTTACCTTTTTTAAAGTTGAAGGTTCTTCTTCAACTTTTATCTTGAAATATATAGTTATCGGTTTAGCCAATAAATAAGACTTGGGATATTTTCTATCCCAAAGTAGAGGTAGTTTCGGTCAACATTCTCACCTCTTCTATAGATATAGGTTAATCTAAATATATCGATAATATCAATATAAGTATTGAGACCATAGGCACTCTCTTGTTTATAGAAAGCACCCTCCATATCTCCAAATAGACTTACTCCTCCACCAAACTTTACAAAATCATAGTCTTTAAAGGCATTCATATCTACACGTACAAAGTTTGAAGTTTTATCGGCAATAACAAAAGAAGTTTTAGCTTCTAATCCATTGATATATCCCATGTCTTTATAGTAGAGTGCGGTGTAGCCTAAACTCATTCCTCCATTATTTAAATCGGTTGCTACTTCACTTGGTAGAAGCCGAAGTGCAGTCCTTAAATTCTCTTTACCTGGATCTTTGGGTACATCTAGTGGTAAAAACTGAAAGCCTGTTTTTTCCTTCAGAAAAGTACTTCCTGCCCAAGCAGAAAGGCTTGTTAAGGTTGCTAATGAAGCATGTTCAGGGTAGACCTCTGCACGGTCATTTTCTATACTAGTAATACGATTAACCACAAAACGTAAAGGTCTTTTATACCAATTATCTATATCACGTTTAGCATACGCAAGAAAACCTTTTTTTGTCTCTTTTAAATAATGCATATCTAACTTTGCAAGAAAAAGTTTAAATTCATCATTATCATAACGTGCAGAATCAGATTTTTCTTTATTGAACGCATTGTAGATAGCTGAAAAACGATCTGTTGTTTTTGGTTTAAAGTGCTTAAACTCTGTTTTTAAAAAGAGTGTATATGCAGCCAATGCTTCAGGGTTTTTATCTATTTCCAATACATCTTTTAGATAATCCATAATATCTGTTTGACTAAGAGAAGCAAACTTGTTTGGATGATGTAGTTTAAATGCAGCTGCTATATGATAGATAGCATCATAAACACCTACATAGTAGTCATATATACGAAAGTTTTTATCTAAAAAAGCACCAAAATGACCTAAATACTTTCCAGTTAAAGGGTGAAATCGAGAAGAGAGTACCAGTTTTTTATTTGAGTCACCTCTAAAGTTTTGGTTAATGGCTTCATAAAGTTTCATAGATTGCATAATATCAAAACTACTAAAAACAGGAAGTAGGTTTGTCTCTATAAACCCAAGTGGCATCTCTTCTTTTATATCTATATCTTCTACAACAGCCTCTTTTCTCATATTACTAGGATCCATAAAAAAGAAAGTTGAAGCATTTTTATCTAAAGAGATGGCAAGTTCTAGTGGAACATTGTCATATAAACCCCCATCAATAAAATAGTTTGAGTGTTTTTTTCCTTTATATTCATAGTCTAGTTTGACTTGTTGAAACGCACCAGGAAATGCACCAGAAGCAAAAAGAAGTGTGACTAATTTTTGCCTGTCTTTTTCTATACCAGGGATAGAAATATAAAAATCTCCACTTGGAGGTAAAATTTTATTTGCTACGATACCTTTACTATTTTGTACTTTAAAAGTAAGAGGAACAGAAAAGTTTTGGTTTTTTACTTTAATCCCATGAATTTTTTCAATAATAGGTTTTACTTTTGTTACTGCAACACCAAGAGGAACCTCACATCCTTTTTTAAAGATAGGTTTTTTGAGGTGTGTAATGATTTTTTTACCTTTTTTTTCTAAACCCTTACGCGTAAAAAGTGAACTTTTATTTTGAGGGTCTGCACCTCTTAAGGCTAAGTCTTCTATACCAAGGTTTACCCATGTTTCATAAAAAAGGTTATCATCAATACTGTTATGAAGAGGAACACTGTCTTTTTGACACCAGTACATCGCAGAAAGAAGTGCATTGATAGAACCTGCGGATGCACCTGCTACAGACTTTAAATTTGGCTCAACCAAGGCATTGTTCTGTTTGACTTTGGCAAGCATTTTAATGATAGCCCAGTTATACCCAGCTTCATAGGCACCAAGACTTACACCACCAGAAATGATAAGTGAGAAATTAACTTGTTTACGCGTTACATTATTGTCTTTTATTTGTGCCTGTAGTGAAAGCGTAAATAAAGAGAGAAGAAGAGAGAGCTTAAAAATTTTATACATAAGTGAGTCCTTGTATATTAAGTAGAAGAGAGATGGAAACCTAGTTTCCATCTAAAAAGTTAGTTTCTTGTTTGTTTTACAAATTTCTCGATACGTCTGATACCTTCACGGATAGTCGTCATATCTGTAGCAAAGGAGAACCTAAAGTAACCCTCAGACCCAAAACCTATACCAGGAACTACCGCTACCCCTGTGTTTTGAAGTAACTCTTTACAGAACTCTATGGAGTCAGATGAGACATCTTTTATATTGACAAAAAGATAAAAAGCGCCTTGTGGTTTAAGTACAGAGAGACCATCTATCTCGTTAAAGAGTTTGACTGCTTCATCAGCTCTACCTTCAAATGCTTTTCGCATATTTTCTATCTCTTCATCTACTTTCCCAAGGAGGGCAGGAATGGCTGCTTTTTGAGTAATGGAGTTGATGTTTGAAGTACTTTGTGATTGAAGTTTATTCATCGCTGCGATGAGTTCTTTGTTGGGTGTGGCTAAGTAACCAAAACGCCAACCTGTCATCGCAGCAGACTTGCTAAGTCCATTGATAGTCACTGTTCTTTGATACATGTCATCACTGATGCTTGCGGCTGCCACAAAGTCAATGTCATATACTAGTTTTTCATACATCTCATCTGAAGCCACGATAATATCTGTACCTTCTAAAACCTCTGCTAAGGCTTCTAACTCTTCTTTCGAGTAAACCGAACCTGTAGGGTTAGATGGCGAAGTTAAGATAAGCATCTTAGTCTTTGGACCAATGGCTGCTTTGAGTTCATCTGCGGTGATTTTAAATCCACCTATTTCATTGGTCTCAATGACAACAGGTACTGCAGAAGCGTATTTTACAAGTTCAGGATAAGTAACCCAATACGGTGCAGGGATGATGACTTCATCACCAGGGTTGAGTGTGGCTTGAAAAAGGTTAAAGAGTGACTGCTTTGCACCATTACTCACGATGATGTTTGAAGGAGCATACTCAATGCCATTGTCTCGTTTGAGTTTGGTAGCCACAGCTTCAAGAAGCTCAGGTATACCAGGTACTGCTGTATATTGTGTGAAACCATCGTTAATGGCTTTAATAGCCTCATCTTTGATGGCTTTTGGTGTCTCAAAGTCTGGTTCACCCGCAGAAAAAGAGAGAATATCTTTACCTTGTGCCTTTAAGTCACGTGCAAGTGAAGAGATAGCAATAGTAAGCGATGGAGAGAGTGTTTGAATCCGATCAGATAATAGCATGAAAAACCCTTAAATAAAAATTCATTTATTATAGCTAAAAGAGATTGATAAAGGAGCAAAAATATACTTAGCTTTGAAATAAACTCTATTATATGTATAGAGATGATGCACTATAGATTAGGTTTTATCCTCTTCATGTCCACCTGTGATACCTGCAGTTAATACAAATCTCATCGCTTCATCACGAGTCATATCTAAAATACGTACCTTTTCTTTTGGTACAAGT
>JAMONG010000263.1 GCA_027066595.1 Sulfurovum sp. | reverse complement strand
AGCTAGTCCACCCTCTGTGGTTACTTCTTCACGTTTTTCAGGTACGAGGGTGACACGGTGAGGTCTAAGCTCACAAGCAATGTCTATCATGCTGGGTTCCGTAGCACACTCTAGGTTGACAGGTAAACTTGACAGTTCTATGATGTTCTTAGCATCCATGTCTTGAATATGACGTCGGTCTTCTCGGAGGTGTATGGTTATCTGGTCAGCTCCTGCACGTTTACAGATACTTAATGCATCTAGTGGGTCTGGGTCTGCTACTTTTCTAGCTTCTCTTAGTACGGCGATGTGGTCTATGTTAACTCCAAGTAGCATGATGATAGACTCCCTTAAATATGATTGGTTTTGATTATAACAAAAAGAGTATTAACTCTCTTGCTCTTTTACTGAGGTATCTGTGGTAGTTTTACGTTTTTTATAGGTACGTTTTTTGGGTTTGTTTTCTTCCATGATGGTTTTTGTTTTTTTCAAGGACAAATTGTAAAACCAGATGATACCTAGAAGAAGCACTGCACCTATAAGAAAATGGTAGATAACAATGCCCGCTCCCATACCATAGATAAAGTTAAGCATGTGTTGCTTTTCTATCTTCTCTTCTGTGGTCATGGTAGATTCATCTTTTTTAAAAATGCCTATAGCATTGTCTAAAAAACTACCAGCACTTTGTAATAGGCTAGAACCCTTCTCTTTGATGTTTTGTAAGGTAAAGTTGTTTTTTTCTATTTCATTCATTGTGTAATTATAACAAAATATGAATTAAGAGAGATATTGAAGATATATTACTAAAAATTATATGTATTCTTTATAGTTTTTGTGATAGAGTTCTTTAGGCAAGTTTTTGCTAAATGATTTCTAAGGATAAAAATGAATTATAAGTTAATGGGTGGGGCTATTTTGGCTTCTTTAATATTGGTAAGTTGTGGTGGTAGTAGTGATAGTAGTGCAGATGTAGAACGTTTCACATTTCAAGTAATTAATGGTGATACAGTAGAAAGAGATAGCCAAACAAAACTTGGATGGATAGGTTCTGATGGTTCAGGTCCTGTTAAAGCTTGTAAGGGATACCCTCAAGCAGATAGTGCACCAGGAGCAGTTGCTAGTGCGATTGACCACTGTTCTTCATTGAATTTTGCAGGATATAGTGACTGGAGAGCACCTACAGTAGCAGAACAAAAAGAGATGCTTGTACAGATGCGTAATGAAGGAAAAACACCATTTTATACCGTATTATCATGTCCTAGACTTATAGGTATAGATGGAGCAACTCCAACAGCAATCAACACACATAACTCTAATCCTGTTGGGGCTTTAACTACATGGCCAGCATTATTGGATTTACCTACACCAAATTATGGTTTGAAGTGTGTACGTAATTTTTAATATAAAGTTTTAAATTACCTTACTCTTGTTCCACCTCTCCCGAGGTGGAACAGATATATGCTATATGTGCATGATTGCTCGTATGCATTCCCACTCAGGAGAGTGGGAACGAGATTAACGAGTTAAATTATTTTATTTTAGTATAAACTTGAATTTCGCCATCATCATTTGTTGTGAACTCTTGAGATGATATATTTGTAATTGTGGAAGTTACTTTTGTTTGGCTATTACACATTGATTTTAATATTATATTCAACATCATTGATAGAAAATCATCTTTAGATTTTTTGATATAATCAAATTGACACTCAATTACTTGTTCAGTCAGTTTATTATCTTCAATACTCCATTCATCGTGCATTATGATATTTGTATCGGAAGCTAGTATTTTGTCTGAATTATAAATTTTTATATTTCCTTTCGAAAGAAGAGTACCATTTAATGAATATGTATTAGTACCTTGCATAACAAGAGATGTGTCTTCGTCACTATCTTCATATAAAAATTTCCAAGTACCTTTTAGTTGTTCCATTGAGTAGGTTTCTGTTTTATAACTTTCCTTTGCATAAGTTTCACTAAGAAGTAAAGTTGAAAATAATAAAGTTAAAATAGTTTTTTGCATCGATATAGCCTTTTTAGAATAATTGTACATAAGTTATTTGAGTATATGCTTATTTTGATAATCTAAGTATGTTATTTTAATCTAAGATAAATATATTAATTTCAACCAATTCCTAACCAAAATTACGCTAAAATCGCGTAATATTATTGTAAAGGCTGTAACATGGCAAAAAGAACAATCAAAAAAGCAGTACTCGCTTACTCTGGTGGGCTTGATACGAGTATCATTCTTAAATGGCTTCAAGACGAGTATGCGTGTGAGGTAGTAACATTTACTGCTGACCTTGGACAGGGTGAAGAAGTAGAACCTGCACGTGTGAAAGCACTTGCTATGGGCATTAAAGAAGAAAACATTTTCATCTTAGACCTTAAAGAAGAATTTGTAAAAGATTTCGTATTTCCTATGTTTAGAGCCAATGCTATTTATGAGGGTGAATACTTACTTGGAACGTCTATCGCGCGTCCACTCATCTCTAAAAAGCAGATAGAGATAGCACACCAAACAGGTGCTGATGCAGTTTCTCATGGTGCTACAGGAAAAGGAAATGACCAAGTACGTTTTGAACTTGGTTACCTTGCACTTGACCCAGACATCGCTGTTATCGCTCCTTGGAGAGAGTGGGACTTGAACTCACGTACTAAACTGCTTGACTATGCTAAAGAGCATGGTATCGACATCGATGGTAAAGGACAAGCAAAACCTTACTCTATGGATGCAAACCTTCTTCACATCTCTTATGAGGGTGAACACTTAGAAAACCCATACGCAGAACCAGAAGAAGATATGTGGTTATGGTCTGTAAGCCCAGAAAAAGCACCTGACGCTGCTGAGTACATTACACTCTCTTACGTAAATGGTGACCCCGTAGCCATCAATCGTGAAGAGATGAGTCCAGCGACTATCCTTACGAAGCTTAATGAATATGGTAATAGACACGGGATAGGGCGTATTGACATCGTAGAAAACCGTATGGTTGGGATGAAAGCACGTGGGTGTTATGAGACGCCAGGTGGGACTATCATGCTTAAGGCTCACCGTGCCATAGAGTCTATCACGCTTGACCGTGAAGAAGCACATATGAAAGATGAGCTTATGCCTAAGTATGCAAAACTCATCTACAACGGTTTATGGTGGTCTCCAGAGCGTCGTATGTTACAAGCTGCCATAGATGCCACACAAGACCAAGTACAGGGTGATGTTAAACTCAAACTTTACAAAGGTAGCGTGACTGTAGTAGGACGTCGTTCAGACAGAACACTTTACTCTGAAGAGCACTCTACATTTGAAGCAGATGATGTCTATAACCAAAAAGATGCAGAAGGGTTCATTAGATTGAATGCTCTTCGTTTTATCATTGAAGGTAAAAAACAGCCAGAGCGTATTGCAGCACTTATCGCTAGCGATGCAGATGAGGGTGATGAGGTTTGTCGTATAGAGACAGGTTCATTTACTATCTGTCAACGTATTAAAAAGTTTTTTGGATTTGGTAAGAAAGAAGTGCCTGCTAAGGCGGGGAAAGAGTATATAAAAGAAGACTAGAGCTTCTTCACTCGTTACTCCAGTCCTCTGGTGTAACGTAATCTAAGAAAAATAATTATAAATATTTCGACAAATTTTGTTCTTTTATATATTGATTAAATAATTTTTCTGAAACTACTTTATTATGAATAAGATAAATAATATTATCTTCTAATGACACTTTTCTCTCAGCAACTATTTTACCATTTTGAAAAAATACATTACGATAATTTTTATTATTATCTAGTTTATATGAAGTAGCGATACCATATCGTATATCATTTTTATACTCTATACTACGTTTAATTTCACCATTTTTAGAATAAGTAATTGAAGGCCCATTCTTTTTCCCATTTATATAAGATATTTTTTTCATTTTATAATAAATTATTGGGGCATTATTGGTATGTACTTGTGTACATAAGGCTTCTATCTTATATAATTCTTCGATACCATTTTTTAATCCATTAACATAATTAGATTTAGATTTAATATAGTATGTTCCATCTTTTTTAGTAGGATAATCTTTATAATATTCTATTCTCGTTTCAGAAAATAAATTTACTGTAAGATAGATAGTTAATAGTAGATAACGCATAAATCTCTTTCTATTTGATTTGATGAATAATATAACTTAAATATACTTTGAAAGTCTTCTACTAGGTATATCTATCTGCTATAACATCCCTTTATTTTAACCGTGGCGTTGTTTTTCTCTTCACTTTTCTAGAAAAGTAAAACAAAAGTCGTCTCTATTCTCGAATCGCTCCGCTTTCAAGGTCGTTCATAGAGACAGAGGCACGCTTTGCGTGATTAATGAGGGTAACTTCTTTGAAATTATTGAAGAAGCTCTTCCATCTCTTTTAGGACTCTTCTTGGAGAAAAACTTATCACAGACTCTCTACTCAATATACTCGGAACGATTTCCAATAAAAAATAGACAAATCCCAACATTGGATAAAAAGCATAATACTCTGCTTTGAATGCTTTAAACTTATAGCGGCTTATAAACCACTCTTTTGCACTTTGTGCACCTGAGTCATAAAGTAATACTTCCATGGCAAAGATAGAACCCCAGGCTATGTAAGTGAGTAAGACTACGATGACAGCTCCGAGTATGCCAAACATGGCAATAACAGCTGAGAGGAAGACTGCCATATAGATGGCAAAAGAAGAGAAGCCTAAGGTGGCAAAAATGGCTAGTGTGGAGACTATGAAAAGTACAGACCCAAAGAGAAAGAAGAGTTCTAGCCAGCCTCTTTGCTCTTGAAATGTAGGGCTAAAGTAGGCACCTAAAAGGGTAATGGCAAAGATACTTAAAACAATGAGGGCGAGAGAACGATACTCTTGCATCTGTGTTTCCTTTAATTAATTTCGTACAGTTTAATAAGGCTTTTTACATCAGCCTTACGACCTAACCACTCTTGGTAAAGTTCAGACATCTCTTTGGCTCCACCGTTAGCTAAGATATACTCTTTATACCCTTTTGCTTTTTCTTTGTCAAATCCATCTTTCTCATCTATACACTCAAAAAATGCATCAGCAGAGAGTACTTCTGCCCATTTGTAGGAGTAGTACCCCGCAGCGTAGCCACCTGCAAAAATATGTGCAAATCCGTGTTGGAACTTGTTGTACTTTGGTGCAGGAAGTAAAGAGGTTTTTGCTCGTATACCATCAAGTAGGGCTTGCACCTCGTCACCTTGGTAGAGTCCTTGGTGTAGGGTAAAGTCAAAGAGAGAAAACTCTACTTGACGCAAGATGCCTAGGGCTGCTTGGTAGTTTTTAGTCTCTTTTATTTTAGCCATAAGTGCATCGCTTATAGGCTCACCACTCTCATAGTGAAAGCCAAAACGTTTTAAGATGGCAGCTTCATACGCAAAGTTTTCTAAAAACTGTGATGGAAACTCTACTACATCCCATGCTACACCATTTATGCCAGAGACTGAACGCTCTGAACAAGTCCCAAATAGATGGTGAATAGCATGTCCCATCTCATGGAAGAGGGTGACTACATCATCATGACGTAGTAGGGAAGGCGTAGTATCAGTTGTAGGTGAGAAGTTACAGACTATGAATGCTGATGCCAAGTGTGTTTTACCCTCACTGTCTATGTAGTGTGTCTCCCAGTCATTCATCCATGCTCCACCACGTTTTTCTTTACGTGCTTCAAGGTCAAAGTAAATGCGACCGCTTAGTTTACCATTATCAAAAATGTCAAATGCTTTTACGCATTCGTGCCACGTAGGAACTTCTGCTGGTTTAAATGTCACAGCAAAGAGTTCAGAGACGATGTCTAGCAAACCTTGTAGGATTTTTGATTGTTCAAAGTAGGGCTTTGTCATCGTGTCATCAAAGTCAAACTTTTCTTTTTTGAGTTTTTCAGAGTAGTAGCCTGTATCATATCCTGCCAAGTCTGTGATGCCATCAGTTTTTTCTGCAAAAGCTTTGAGTTCTGCCAGTTCATTTTTAGCCTGTGGCAGTGCCGCATCGGCTAAGTCGTTAAGAAAGGTGATGACGTCTT
>JAMONG010000262.1 GCA_027066595.1 Sulfurovum sp. | reverse complement strand
CTTTCCACGTAAATACCAATTAACACCTAATGTTTTTGATGTAACATCATAACCATCTACATCATTGAGTCTATCCCATGCCTCATAACGGAAATATGGTGCAAGGTAACTAAGCTCTGGCATTACATACTCACCTGTAACATACCAACCATCAGAGGTACCAGTCTCAACTGGTCCAGAAACTGCCCAATTCTTCACAACATCATCAAATTTAAAATACTCACCTTGTAAGAATAGTCCACCGTAATGCATAGAAGCTTCCACATTCAAGAGTTTACGACTTAAATCAAAACTTGCCTCTCCTGCTGAAGTACTTGCTGTTCCTTGTAATTCAGGTATCGCCCAGTATCCTACACCTACCGCAAAGTGTTTTCCTTCTCCAAAATAACTCTCTGTTCTTGACTTCTCTTCCCAGCCATCAAATGGAGAAAGAATCACTTTCCCACCATAAAAGTAACTCTGTTTATCCAAATCGACACCTACATTTGAACCTTTTACCCCAGCAGCATCTAACGCTTTATCTGGGCTAGATGCGGCACCTACCGCTACTTGATAATGGATTTTTTTATTCCAGTCTCCATACATTTGAACATTGGCACCACGACGGTTAAATGAGATAAATTGTGCCGCATAATCAGCAACATATGGTCTGTCATAGCTGATAACTCTTGCAGACTTTACCGTTTCTGTTCTAGAAACATCTATTTTTGCACGGTATAGTTTAAAGTTTACCAATGAAGAATCAAATGGCTTTTTAATTTTTAAGTACGCATCTCCAACATTAAATTGTCCTTCAGTATTTTCGATACCATAGTTTGATTTATCATTACGTATATCCATTACAAAAGAAGCATGTTTTCCAAAGCCCGCAGCTACTTCAAGCCTTACACGTCTTAAATATGCATCATTAATCGTTGTATCTTCTTTACCTGGTTTTGCTGTTGTTTTAGACTCCATAGTTCCTTGGATACGTACACCCGCTTTAAACCACATGTCAGATGCATCTTGAGGCACAAATTTCATATTGATATGTGTTTCTTTACCTAAAAGAAACTCAGGAGAGTCTTCTCTTATCAATGTAATTTTTGGTTCCCCTACTTTTTTTACATTCTCTTTTAATGTTGTGTTATTAGATTTTTTAACGATAGATTTTTTTGAAGAAATACTCTGTTTTTTAGCTTTTAATTGTCTATTTTCGGTTTCAAGTTTAGCTAAACGCTGACTCATCTCTTCCATCATCGCTTTCATTGCTGCGATATCTGAAGTTGTATCTGCATATGAGCCTGTCATTGCCATAGTAGCGATTGTTACTGTTGAGAGAATGATTCTTTTCATTTTCTATCTTCCTTGTTTTAATTTATGTCGGAAGTATAGAAAAAATTGGTTACAAATTGATTACAAGTAGATTATTTAAATGGGTTCATCCCACCCATCATACCCATAGCTTGAGACTTTTTATTGTCTTCAATCATTTTAGCGGTATCATTCATCGCAGACATAAGTAATATTTGAAGATACTCTTTATCATCAAGTAAACTATCATCTATATTGAGATCAATCACTTCACCTGCACCATTTGCAGTGATTTCGACTAACCCGCCACCTGCTTTTGCAGTAAACTGTACATTTTTAGCCTGAGATTCAATCTCTTTAGCTTTATCTTGCATTTGAGACATCATTTCAGACATCTTACTCATATCAAAACCTTCAAACATTTAAAGTCCTTTGCACTATTCAAGCCCTTCAAATTCTTGCTCTATTCCATTATCATCATCAAGAATAACTATCTTTGGTTTATATTCATCTGCTTCTTTTTCACTCATCGTAGCATAGGCAATGATAATTATCTTATCTCCTTTATGCACTTTTCTAGCGGCTGCACCATTAAGACAGATATCTCTTTTCCCCCGTTCACCAGGGATGATATAGGTAGAAAAGCGTTCACCATTGTTCACGTTAACGATGTCTATCTTCTGTCCCACGCGCATCTTAGCTGCATCGATAAGCTCAGTATCGATAGTAATAGAGCCTACATAATTGAGGTTAGCATCCGTAACAGTCGCTCTATGAAGTTTAGAGTACAACATTGTAATGTTCATATTAATAGTCTCCTTAAAGATAAGTATCACTCATCATTAATTACTTTAAAATTTATTGGGGATTATACCAAAATCCCAACGATATTTCTATTATACTAGAAATTGTGGGTAAATTGGGGAGTAACCTGTAACATAAAAGCTACGGTTACTTAGAAGTTATGGAAAGAAAATCTATTTTGCTAAAGATGCTGGGGAGACAGCTTCGCCCCACATTTCATCAGGTACAACATACTCAGAAACCACATTCCCACCGATGATATGCTCGTCTATGATTCTGTCTATCTTCTCTTTTGTTAGTCCCACATACATTGTATGTCCTGGTTCTACTAACATCACAGGACCCAGTGCACATCTATTAAGACATCCTGTCTTTACAGGTGAGACAGTACCCACGATACCCTTCATCATTAAACTCTGTGCAAGATGCATGAAAAGTTCTTGTGATTCTGGATCATCTGCTTTTACACAGCTTGGTTTTGGCATTCCTGGAGGTGCGGACTGTTCACATTTGAGTATAAAAAACGCTGGTTGTGGTATTGCTGGCATCATAATAATATCCTTGAAAATTTAATTAAGAGTATTTTACTCCGATTTTCTTAATTTGGGATTATAACCTATGCGTCAAGTAATTCTCTCACCACCACTCTATCATCAAAAGGATATTTTACACCTTTTATTTCTTGGTAATCTTCATCTCCTTTACCAAGTATGAGTAGTACTTCATTTTCTTCAAGTGCATCAAGAGCCAACTTAATTGCCATACGTCTATCGGGACATGCTGTAACATTGTCTTTCCCACGAAGTCCCACCAAAATGTCTTCAAGTATGTATTCTGATACTTCATCACGAGGGTTATCTGAGGTGACATAGATTTTATTGGCATACCTACCTGCTACTGCACCCATACGAGGACGCTTTTGTTTATCACGATTCCCCCCTGCACCAAAAACAACAGAAATGTCTCTGTCTTTCATAGACTCCAACACCGCTTGCATACCATCATCTGTATGTGCAAAATCTACGATGACCAAAGGGTCACGACTTACAACTTCCATACGTCCCGAAACTCCTGCAAAGTATTCTACCACTTCACATATCTCTTCTATGGATCGACCTGTAAGCATCTGCACTGAACCAATAGCAGCCATAAGGTTAAAAAGGTTAAAAAGCCCTACCATCGGAGAGTGAAAAGTAGCCTCTGTACGTAAATGCTTTATACCTGCAGTGATACCATGTAAAAGTGAAAAGGCTTGGACTTTAAACGTCGCAGGTTCATCTACACCATAGCTTTGTGCCCCTATAGGATTATAGGTAATATTTTTGATATCATCTTTATTAAGTAGTTTAGGAGTTTCATCAGCAAAAAAGAGACTCTTCACACGCCTATACTCCTCTACAGTACCATGATAATCAAGATGATCAGAAGTAACATTTGTATGTACTTTTAAGGCAAACACAAGTCCCTCAATACGTTTTTGATCTATCGCATGAGAACTTACTTCCATAATGAAGTAGTTACATCCCAAGTCTGCTGTTTGCTTCATATTGTGTAATGTTTCTAAGATAGAAGGTGTTGTCATACTCTTCTCTTCTATACGCTTCTCTCCTGCAAATAGTCCTCGTGTACCTTGCAAGGCAGGGTTTTCATCCAAATCAAGTAAAAAAGAGTAAATGGCCGCTGTTACAGTCGTTTTACCATTGGTTCCAGTTACCCCCACCACTTTCATGTCAGAAAGTTCCCATCTTAGTATGAGTTCTTCAGGAGTGATACTCTCAGGTTTTTCATCTAACTTTTCATAGTAATGCGTATTTTGTGCTGTTTTTAAAAAAATCGTATTCTCATCAAGCTTAGAGGTATCATCCGTAATGAACGTATAGTCGTCTTTTATAAAATCTAATCTCAATTTATTTACCACTAACTACATGATAGAGTGCAAGTATCTCTTGATCATTTCCAAAAAGTTGACTCGATGCATCAAGATACCCCAATGCCATCTCTCCAAAACCTTCACTTGAGAGCTGCTTTACAAAATCAATAAACTCATCTTTATTGGTTATCACCACTTTG
Source organism: Sulfurovum sp. (assembly GCA_027066595.1). Taxonomy (GTDB): domain Bacteria; phylum Campylobacterota; class Campylobacteria; order Campylobacterales; family Sulfurovaceae; genus Sulfurovum. The sequence continues at coordinate 20,278 of JAMONG010000262.1, read as the reverse complement.
GTTGAAAACATAATGTCCTCAAAAGTCTTTTTAAACGACCCTCTACTCTCTACAAGTAGTAAAAAATCACTATAGCGAATGCCATCACTGTATTCGATTTGTTCTTGCACAGGATCAAGCAGTAACTCTTGTATCATATGCTTAGAGCTATCAAGGTTTTCAATAAGCCCATCAATGATATCGACAGCATTTTCTCTTTCCATTTTTATGAGCTGATAATAGTCAAAAAGTGCTTGTGCTTCTTCTTCACTCTCGCTTCCTAAATCACTCAAATACACACCAATTTTTGCTTCATCCAATGTAGGGTAATCTTTTAGTATTAACCCATACGATCTTAATGCATTCATATAGTCCCCACGAAGGAACTCATGTTCGGCACGTTGAAGTAGCAAATCTTGATTAATCTTACTCATATTAAGCCAATTCGTCCAATTTATCTTCAAAACCATGAGGTACATTAACAACTGTCACCTCAGGGTGGATAAGTGCTTGCATTTGTCTCTCTACACCAAATTTAATAGTGGTTCCAGATGAACCACAGCCTACACATGCACCTTGAAGTTGTACAAAGACTTTACCATCTTTGATACTCAGCAGGGTAATATCTCCACCATCAAGCTTAATAGATGGTCTTACTTTTTCAATGACGCTCTCTACTGCTGGTTGTAACTCTTCATCTGTAAATGGAATCAATGTCTCTCCTTAAATAATATCTTCTATAGATATTCTGAATTAGTACTATTATAACAAAATCATTGTAAAGTTATTGTGTACTCGTACAATCTATAAGCGTGTTATACACTAAAAGTGTTTCTTTGTCAATGATATAAAAAATGGATTTAATAAAAAGTAGTGTATTCAAGGCAAAAGCCTTGAGATACTAAGATTGCAGAAGCAAATGAATTAGATTAATTCAATAATTGCCATAGGTGCTGCATCACCTTTTCTCATACGTGTTTTGATGATACGAGTGTAACCACCGTTTCTATCAGCGTATTTTGGAGCGATTTCATTCACGATTGTGTTTGTAATCTCTTTGTGTTGTAACATTGCAAAAATAGCTCTGTGTGCATTGAAGTCACCTGAAGCAGCTTTAGTAATAAGCTTTTCATAGTAAGATCTAAGCTCTTTGGCTTTTGGCAATGTAGTCTCAATTCTACCTTCTTTTGTCAAAGCAATAGAAAGGTTTTTAAGAAGCGCTGCTCTGTGAGAAGACGTTCTGTTTAATTTACGATAACCATGCTTATGTCTCATAATATTATTCCTTTAATATGTAACGAAAAGCTTACGCTTTAAGTTGCTCAATTTTCTTTACAAGATTTACTCTTGTAACATCTGCGAGTTCATAGTCAGAACCAAACCCGTGCTCTACGAGACACTCATTGATTTCATCTAGAGACTTTTTACCAAGATTTTTGATATTTTTAATCTCATTTTCACTCATAAGTACCAATTCACCTATAAATTTCATACCAGCTCTATCTAAAGAGTTAAATGATCTAGCACTAAGTCCTAGACTATCTACTGTCTGCATAAAAGGTTTAAGTTCATTAGCATCAGTACTTCTTTTTACAGGAGCTACAGAAATATCTAAATCAAGCACTGTATTAAATACAGAAAGTTGCTTGTTCATTACTTCTAATGCATTTGTAAATGCTTCAACAGGACCGATTTGACCATCTGTTTCGATATCAAAAATAATCTTTTCAAAGTTAGGATTATCTTCTACAAGTACAGGGTCTATCTTATAGTTTGCTTTTCTTACTGGTGTAAAGAAAGCATCTAATGCGATACTATCAGTAGCAACATCATCTCTAAGGTCTTCACTTGGTACATAACCAATACCTTTAGAAATAACCACTGTAAAGTTCAGTTCTGCATCTTCATTGAGAGTTGCTAATGGTAAATTACCATTCACTACTTCAATTTGATCATTATTAAGATCTTGTGCTGTAACTTCTTTGTGACCAGAGAAACTGTATTTTAATTCAACTCTATCACTCTCGTCTTTAATTTTAAAACGAATATTTTTAAGGTTGATAATAAACACAGCAACATCTTCATGCATACCTCTAATGTTATCAAACTCGTGTGTAGCACCTTCAATTTTAATTGAAATAGGTGCATACCCGATAGAAGAACCAAGAATAAGTCTTCTAAGTGGGTGTGCGAGTGTAACAGCATAACCGCTTTCAAAAGGATAAGCAATGATTTCGGCACGGTTAGCGCTTACTTCATTTACTTCTACCTCTGTTGGCATAAATGGTGCAACTTTAATTTTTCTCATTAATAGCCTTTACTTATGTATTATTTAGAGTAAAGCTCGACGATTAGACGCTCTTCAACTGGGATTGCGATTTCTGCTCTTTCTGGAATTCTAGTAAAGAGTCCAAAAAGTTTTTCTTTATCCATATCAACCCATTCAACCATACCAGTTTGGTTAGTTAATTCGATTGCTCTTAAAATCTGAGGATTTGTCTTAGACTTCTCTCTAATTTCAATTTTTTGACCCGCTTTTACTCTAAATGAAGGAATATCAACTCTTTTCCCATCAACAAGTACGTGACCGTGATTTACAAATTGTCTAGCAGACGCTCTTGTCGTTGCAAAACCCATTCTGTAAACTACGTTGTCAAGTCTTTGCTCAAGAAGTTGGATAAGGATAGAACCCGTGTTACCATCTTTTGAGTTAGCTTCTTTGTAAAGTGCTCTAAATTGTTTTTCAGAAACGCCATACATAAATTTAGCTTTTTGCTTCTCTTGAAGTTGAAGACCATATTCTGAAATCTTTGTTCTTCTTTGACCGTGTTGCCCTGGAGCATATGGTCTTTTTTCTAATGCAGATTTACCAGCAAGTCTACGCTCACCTTTTAATCCTAAATCAACGCCAAGTCTTCTTTCTAGTCTTTCAACTGGACCTCTATATCTTGCCATGCTTATACCCTTCTCTTCTTAGGTGGTCTACAACCATTGTGTGGAAGTGGTGTAATATCTTTTAAAAATGTTACACGAATACCTTCAGTTGCACCAATTGCTTTAACAGCAGTATCTCTACCAGAACCAGGACCTTGTACTTTAATTCCTACTTCTTTAACGCCATTTTCCATTGCTTTATTCATAGCATCAGTTACTGCTTCAGTTGCAGCAAATGGTGTAGATTTTTTAGAACCTTTAAAACCTAGTGCTCCAGCAGAACTCCAAGCGATAACATTTCCCATTTCATCTGTTACTGTAATAACAGTGTTGTTGAAAGTTGCAGCCACATATACTACAGCTTTCGCTATACTTTTTTTTGCTTTTTTCTTAGCCATATTTAACTACTCCTTATGCCGCGCCGACAGTTTTACGTTTACCCTTACGAGTACGCGCATTTGTCTTTGTTTTTTGACCACGACAAGGTAGTCCTCTTCTGTGTCTTAAACCTCTGTAAGAACCTAAATCCATTAATGCTTTAATGTCTAAAGTTACTTTCTTTCTAAGATCTCCCTCAACCATAACATTCTCTTGAATATCTTGACGGATTTGTGCAGCTTGTGCATCCGTAAGTTCATGAGCTCTTGTATTATAGTCAATACCTGTTCTATCAAGAATATCTCTTGATGTTTTTAAACCAATACCAAAAATGTAAGTAAGTGCATACTCCATTCTTTTTTTCTGTGGTAAATCAACCCCTGCAATACGAGCCATGTTTATCCTTGTCTTTGTTTATGTTTTGGATTTTTACAAATCACGCGTACGATACCCTTGCGTTTAATGATTTTACAATCATCACACATTTTCTTTACTGATGGTCTAACCTTCATGGTTAACTCCTACATAATTTATAATAGAGTTTAAAAAACTCTGCACCTAGGTACTTCTACCTTTAATTGCGTGGATAGATGATGTTCACTATCCAACCCTTGAGTAATCGGTGCGGAATTAATCAAAGATTCTTCGCGCAGTTTCCTATACCTATAGTAATAGGGAGGAGGATTATACCCAAAATTATATTAACAATATCTTAGATTTTATTTATAGCTGATTTTAAGAAGAAAATAGCACCTATAGGAAACCTATAAGTGCTGAGGAGGATAAGGTACAATCTTATTCTATTTGTATCTAAATGTGATACGACCTTTATCTAGACTGTATGGAGTAAGCTCCACCTTTACAGTGTCTCCTGGGAGAATTTTAATGTAGTGCATTCTCATTTTCCCTGCAATGTGACAAAGCACAATGTGCTTGTTGTCAAGTTCTACTCTAAATGTCGCATTAGGTAATGCTTCAACTACTTTACCGTCAATTTCTATTACATCATCTTTAGCCATGTACGTATTCCTTTATTAATGTATACTTTATGTATATTTAACTTTTGTGTTCAAATCGTGAAGTATTACACTTCAGTCAAAATAACAGCTTTCCCGTCTACTACTGCAACTTGGTGTTCATAGTGTGCTGACCTTAATTGATCATCACTAATTACGGACCATTGGTCTTCAAGAAGAACAGGTTGTCCACTCTTTTGACATACCATAGGCTCTAAACAAAAGACCATACCATTTTTAATTTTGGGTCCTTGATTAGGTTTACCTTCTAAATAGTTAGGGATATTGGGTTCATCATGTGGTTTAGTTCCTATGCCATGACCACAATAGTCACGCAAAGGCACAAATCCCGCATTGGTAATATAATCTTCAAGAAGCTTTGTAAGTTCTTTAAAACGCATACCCTCTCTTATATTTTCAATCGCATGATAAAGTGCTCCTTTAGAACACGCTATCAACGCTTCATCTTCAATAGAGATTTTTCCCACAGCCATAGTAATAGCTGCATCACCAAAATAACCATCTAACTTTGTACCGATATCTAAACCTAATACATCACCCTCTTGGATAACCGTATCATCTGGTACACCATGAATACACACTTTATTCAAAGAAGTACACACAGAACCAGTAAAGCCATATAAACCTTTAAAAGAAGGAACAGCACCTAGTTCACGAATATATGCTTCGCCTAAAGCATCTATTTCACGAAGTGTCATACCTGGGTTGATTAAGTTTTGAAGATATTGGAGTGTTTTTCCGACAATCTCGCCAGCTGCTTTGAGCTTAGCGATTTCATCTGGTTTTCTAATAGCAATTGCCATTATAGACCTACGTTACCTAGTGTATCGTATTGGTTCATGGTTCTTTGTGCTTCGATTTTTCTCATCGTATCAAGTGCAACTTGAACGATAATAAGTACAGCAACTCCACCAAAGTAGAATGATGCACCCATCCCTGAAATAATCATAAATGGTATAGTGGAGATAATAGCTAGGTACACTGCACCTGAACCAGTCAATCTACTTGCAACTTCATTTAAAAATTCTTTAGTGTGCTCACCTGGACGTACGCCGGGGATAAATCCACCTTGTCTCTTCAAGTTATCTGCAATGTCTTTAGCATTAAATGCAATAGATGCATAGAAAAATGCAAAGAACATAACAAGTAAAAAAGTTACCACGTTAAAAGTTACGCCACCAGGACTTAATGAATCAGCAATAGCAACAACCCATGGAGTTGTACTAGACTGAAGCATAGTCAAGGGGAACATAAGCACAGCAGAAGCAAAAATAGGAGGAATAACACCAGAAAGGTTAACCTTCACAGGAATGTAGTTCATCACTCTTTTTGTTTGATTCTGCATAATTGTCTTTCTTGAATAAGAGATAGGCACACGTCTCTCACCAAGTTCGACATAAATAATAGCCAAGATGGTAATCAGCATAATTGCCAAAATACCAATGATGACTAAAAAGTTCATCTCTCCTGCATTCACAGCTCTAATCGTATTACCAATAGCTGATGGTAGACCAGACACAATACCAGCAAAGATAATAAGTGATATACCATTACCAATACCTTTTTGTGTAATCTGCTCACCAATCCACATAAGCAACATTGTTCCTGCCAACATAGAGAAAGTTGTAATCAATGTAAACATCATAGGATCAATCATCACGGCACTTTGCCCCGCACGTCCTGTCATACTTTGAAGTCCCATAGATACACCAATAGCCTGAACCACTGTAATAAATATAGTGAAATAACGAATAATTTGCATATATTTTTGCATACCATCACGTTCTTTTTTCATTTGACCTAAAGCTGGAAAAGTTGCTGCGAGAAGTTCCATTACAATAGACGCTGTAATGTAAGGCATAATACCTAAAGAGATAATACTAAGACGTTCGACTGCACCACCAGAAAAGAGGTTTGCCATACCAGTGATACCACCTTGGTTGCCATCAAAGAACTCTTTAATAACACCCAAGTCAACACCAGGAGTTGGAATATAGGCTAAAACTCTGTACGCAAATAGAAATCCTAATGTGATAAGGATTTTTTGAGTTAAAGCATTGCCCATAATTATTTTCCGCTTGTTGTAACAGCTTCGTCTTTGATTTTAGCAGCAAGATCTTTTGCGCTAGCACCAATCAACTTCACTTTAGTTACTGATTTACCAAGCTTATGTACAGACTTGATAGATTCGATTGTAATCTCTGCAAGTTCTGCAACTGCTTTGATTTTTTCTACATTAATTACGTATGGTTTTTCTACTCTAGAAGTAAAACCAATTTTAGGTAATCTTTTGTAAAGTGGCATTTGTCCACCTTCGAACCCTCTTTTCTTAGAGTAACCAGATCTTGACTTTTGACCTTTGTTACCACGTCCAGCTGTTTTACCTGTTCCTGAACCTTGACCACGACCAACTCTTTTTCTATTTTTCGTTGAACCTGGTGCAGGTTGTAAATTATGTAAACCCATATTTTACCCCTTACGCTTTGATTCTAGTAAGTGCTTGAATCGTAGCTCTTACTAGGTTATTTGGGTTGTTAGAACCGATTGATTTGCTAAGAACATCTTGGATGCCTGCAAGCTCAAGTACTGGTCTAGCAGCACCACCAGCAATAACACCTGTACCTTCAGACGCTGGTCTAAGTACGATACGGCTAGCATTGAACTTATGCTCAATGTCATGTGCTATTGTTGTTCCTTTGATGTTTACTTTCACAAGGTTTTTGTGTGCATCATCTACCGCTTTTTTAATCGCATCTGGCACTTCTTTGGCTTTACCAAATCCGTATCCAACTGTACCTTTTTTGTCACCAATAACTACAAGTGCAGTAAATCTAAATCTTCTACCACCCTTTACAACTTTAGTAACACGACCGATATTAACAATTACTTCTTCGAATTCTTTTTCGATTTCTTCGTTTTGATTATTATTGTTCATCATGCTTCCTTAAAACTTAATTCCAGCTTCTCTAAGAGCATCAGCAAATGACGCAACAACACCATGGTATAAGTAACCATTTCTGTCGAATACAACACTATCAATGTTTTTAGAAGCAAGATTCTTAGCCATTTGGGCAGCCACTTTTTTAACGTCTTCTTGATTAACTTTTAAACCAAGTTTTCTACCATCAACAGAAGCCAAAGTAACACCTGTTGTGTCATTAATTGCTTGTGCATAGAAAGATTTGTTAGACTTAAATACAGATAGTCTAGGAAGAGTATCTGTTCCGAAGATCTTACCTCTTACTCTAGCTTTTCTTTGAGCGCGAAGTTTATTTTTTCTTTTTTGAATACTTTTTAACATACTATCGCCCCTTACTTACCAGCTGCTTTACCAGCTTTTCTGATGATAACTTCATCAGTGTACTTCACACCTTTACCCTTGTAAGGCTCTGGTGGTCTGAATGATCTAATTTCAGCAGCTGCTTGACCTACTGATTGTTTGTCTGTTCCGTTGATAGTGATAACATTCTTTTCAACTTTCATCTCAAGTCCCTCAGGGATGTCATAATTAACATCATGTGAGAATCCAAGTTGAAGGTTAAGTACTTTACCTTGAACTGCTGCTCTGTAACCAACACCGTTGATTTCTAAAGATTTTGTATAACCTTTATCTAAACCAATAATGATGTTGTTAAACAACGCTCTGTATGTTCCCCAGAATGCTGCATCTTGCTTCTCTTCACCAACTCTGGTGAAAGTTACTTCAGAACCATCAATAGAGATTTCAACTCTACCATGTGTTTCAAGTCTTTTTTCAAGATTGCCCTTCTTAGCCACGAGACATGTACCGTCTAGTGATACGTCAATACCACTTGCTACAGTTACTGGTCTTTTTCCTACTCTTGACATCTTATCTCCTTACCAAATACTACAGATTACTTCGCCACCGATTCCACGTTTAAACGCTTCATCATTAGCAATAACACCTTGAGAAGTAGAAACTACCAAAGTACCGTAACCATTTTTAAATGTTCTGATTTCATCTTTACCTTGGTGTACACGACGACCTGGTTTAGAAATCTTTTTAATCTCATTGATAACGCTTTTTTCATTCTCATCATATTTAAGAACTACTTTAATCGTCTTCTTGTTTCCATCTTCTTTTACTTTAAAAGATTCTAAGTAACCTTTATCTACCAAAATAGATACAGTTGCTTCAATCGTTTTTGAGTGAAGAAGTGTTGTAACGTCTAGTCTTCTTTGCGCAGCATTTCTTATACGAGTAAGAGAATCTGCAATTATGTCTGTCATCATCTTATTATTTCCTTACCAACTTGCTTTACGCATACCAGGGATTAAACCCTCGTTAGCCATTTTTCTTAAACACACACGACAAAGTCCGAAGTCTCTGTATACTGAGTGAGGTCTACCACAAATGTTACATCTTGTATATGCCTGAGAAGAGAACTTAGGTGTTCTCTTCTGCTTAGCTATCATTGATTTCTTAGCCATTAGTTTCTCCCTTTAGCAAAAGGCATTCCGAGCTTTTCTAAAAGCGCGAAACCCTCTTTATCAGATTCAGTACTTGTAACGATTACAATGTTCATACCATGTGTTTTAATTACTTTATCAAACTCAACTTCTGGGAACATAAGTTGTTCTTGAAGACCGAAGTTATAATTACCACGACCATCAAAACCTTTTCTAGGTGTTCCTCTAAAGTCTTTTACTCTTGGAAGAGCAATAGATACAAGTTTGTCAAAGAAGTTATACATGTTGTCACCTCTAAGTGTTACTCTGATACCTGTTGGAGCACCTTCTCTAGCTTTAAAACCAGCAACTGATTTTCTAGCATTTACCACTACTGCTTTTTGACCAGCAATAAGTGAAATAGTATCTGCCATGTTAGCAATGAGTTTATTATCTTTACCCTCTTCACCAGCACCAACAGAAATTACTATTTTTTCAAGCTTAGGAGTCTGCATCGGGTTCTTAATCCCACACTCTTCTTGGAGTGCTGGAACGATGTCATTGTACTTTTGCTTCATTCTACTCATAAGATTATGCCTCTACTTTTTTTACATTTGAGATGTGGATTGGCATTTCAACATTGTCAAAACCACCCTCTTTATTTTGTTCACTTGGCTTAACAGCTTTTTTAGCCATTTTACACCCAGCAACAATTACTGCATCTTTTTTAGTAAGTACTTGAAGAACTTCTCCAGTTGTACCTTTATCATCACCAGCGATAACCATTACAGTATCACCTTTTTTGATTTTATATGTTTTTGCCATACTACCATACCTCCGGTGCAAGTGATACAATTTTCATGAATCCTGCATATCTAGTTTCACGACTTACAGGACCGAAGATACGAGTACCTATTGGCTCTTTTTTGTCGTCAATGATTACGGCTGCATTGTCATCAAAACGAATAAGTGAACCATTTTCTCTTTGGATCTCTTTTTTTGTTCTTACAACAACCGCTTTAATAACCTTACCTTTTTTCACTTTACCAGTTGGAAGTGCCTTCTTTACAGAAGCTACGATAACGTCACCTACAGATGCATATCTTCTTTTAGATCCACCAAGAACCTTGATACACATGATTTCTTTAGCACCAGAGTTATCTGCTACATTTAATCTAGTAAAACCTTGGATCATTACACTTCTCCTCTTTTTACTATCTCAAGAAGTCTGAAACTTTTTGTTTTAGAAAGTGGTCTACATTCAACTGCAGATACTGTATCTCCAACATTAATATCATTTTTCTCATCATGGATAAGATATTTCTTAAATCTTTTTACAGTCTTGTGATATCTTGGGTGGAGAACTCTTCTCTCAACTAAAACAGTTGCAGTTTTGTCTCCAGCCTTCTTAATCACAGTACCAGTTATTTGTCTTTTTGGCATAAATGACCCCTTACTTCGTAGCAGCTGTAATAGCTGTTTGAATTCTAGCGATGTCTTTTTTCGCTACTCTTAACTCAGAAGTGTTTGTTAACTGCATCGTTTTTTGCTTTGCATTTAATGTGAACAATTCAAGTTTTTTCTCTTTAAGCATCGCTGTCAAATCAGCAAGGCTTTTGTCTTTTAAATCAGTATAGTTCATTGCTGTCCTTTAATGCGATAATTTTACATTTAAATGGCATTTTATGAATGGCAAGTGTCAATGCTTCTCTTGCAAGAGTCTCTTCTACACCAGCCATTTCAAAAATAATTCTACCTGGCTTAACATTCATTACCCATCTATCAACAGGACCTTTACCTTTACCCATTCTTGTTTCAAGTGGTTTAGCAGTAAGAGGCTTATCTGGGAAAACTCTAATCCAAGTTTTACCTGTTCTGTTGATTTTTCTAGTCATAGTAATACGAGCAGCTTCGATTTGACGTGAATCAATTCTACCAGCTGTGATGGCTTTAACTGCAATGTCACCAAACTCAATTTTGTTGCCGTTGAAAGATTTACCGCGATTACGGCCTTTCATCTGCTTTCTCCATTTTGTTCTTTTAGGCATTAACATAATTATTCACCTCTCTTTTTAGATGGTCTACGTCCACCTTTTTTCTCTTCTTTTGGTTCAGCTTGGATACCTTTAGCAAGAACTTCACCTTTGAAGATCCATACTTTAATACCAATGATTCCATAAGTAGTGTGTGCTTCTGCAAAACCGTAATCGATTTTAGCTCTAAGCGTATGAAGAGGAACACGTCCTTCTAAATACCACTCTGTTCTAGCCATTTCAGCTCCACCAAGTCTACCAGATACAGAAACTTTAATCCCCTTTGCACCTGATTTAAGTGCACCTTGGATTACTTTTTTCATTGCACGTCTAAATGCAGTTCTTCTCTCTAGTTGAGTTGCAACGTTTTCAGCTGCCAGTTGACCTGAAGCTTGTGGACGTTTCTCTTCTTTGATGTTAATCGCTACATCTTTACCAAGCATTTTGATAAGTGTTGCTTTAAGTTTCTCAATATCTGCACCTTTTTTCCCGATAATAATACCAGGACGAGCAGTAACAATATTGATTCTTAATTTTTTAACAGTTCTTTCGATGATGATGTTAGAAACACCTGCATAGAAAAGTTCTTTTTTTAGGAATTTTCTGATTTTATAATCTTCAGCGATAAAATCAGCAGTTCTTCCTTTTGCTGGAAACCATCTTGATTCCCAGTTTCTGTTAATTCCAAGTCTAAGACCTATAGGATTTACTTTCTGACCCATTACGCTTCCTTCTCAGTTTTTTCAGCTACGCCAACTTCTACAAGAATATGTGCTGTTGGTTTGATGATTCTAGAAGCTGTACCTCTAGCTCTTGGTCTCCATCTTTTCATTACCGCTGCTTTGTCAACTCTACAAGAAGTAATGGTTACTTCTTCAGGTTCAAAGTCACCGTTAGCAACTGCAGATGCAATTACTTTAGAAACGATACCCGCTGCTTTGTTAGGCATAAACTCTAGTGCTGCAAGTGCAAGTTCAGCATTCATCCCTTGAACTTCTCTAGCGATAAGTCTAGCTTTTGTAGGAGATACTCTTACAAATTTTAATAGTGCTCTACTCATATTAACCTACCTTCTTCTGAACAGAACCTTTATGGCCCTTAAATGTTCTAGTTGGTGCGAATTCACCAAGTTTATAACCTACGTGGTTTTCAGTTACAAATACTGGTACAAATTGTCTACCATTGTGAACATTGATAGTCAATCCAATAAACTCAGGGAAGATCACAGATCTTCTTGACCAAGTTTTGATTGGTTTTTTGTCTCCAGCTTCTTTAGCTGCTAACACTTTTTTCATTAGGTGACCATCGATAAATGGACCTTTTTTTGTCGATCTTGCCATATCTTAGCCCCTTACTTTTTACGCTTAGAGATAATTAACTTATCACTAGCTTGTTTTTTACGAGTTTTAAACCCTTTAGCAGGCGTACCCCATGGAGATACTGGATGTCTACCAGAGTTAGTCTTACCTTCACCACCACCGTGTGGGTGATCGATAGGATTCATCGCAGAACCACGTGTTTGTGGTCTGATACCGAGGTGTCTTGAACGTCCAGCTTTACCGATAACGATATTTGAGAAATCTTCATTTCCTACCGTACCAATCGTTGCTAAACACTCACCAAGGATGTATCTCATCTCACCAGATGGAAGTCTAAGCGACACGTATTTACCATCTCTACCCATAATTTGTGCATAACCACCCGCTGAACGTGCGATTTGACCACCATGACCTGGACTCATCTCAATGTTGTGTACCAATGTACCTACAGGGATGCTCATCAATTTCATTGCGTTTCCAGTTTTGATATCAAGACCAGAGTCAGCAGACATGATTTTATCACCTACATTAAGACCTTTGGGTTGAATTACGTATCTTCTGTCACCATCAACATATTTGATAAGACAAATTCTACAGTTTCTGTACGGATCGTACTCAACAGTTGCAACAGTACCTTCGATGTTAAATTTATTTCTTTTAAAATCGATGATTCTGTATAGTTTTTTAGCACCTGCTTCTCTGTGACGAGAAGTGATTCTACCGTTACTATTTCTACCTGCAGATCTTGGAAGATTTTTAAGTAGTGCTCTAACACTTGCTTTAGCAGTGATATCACCGCTATCAAGGTTAGTCATATAACGACGGGAAGGTGTGGTTGGTTTATATGTTTTAATTGCCATCTTCTATCCTTATACCGCTAAGCTTTCGATTTTTGCATCTTCAGGAAGTTTAACGTAGAACTTTTTAGTGTCTACTCTTTTACCTTCGATACCTTTAAATCTTTTCACTTTACCGTTTACTCTCATTGAGTTTACTCTAAGTGGGTTAATGCCAAAGAATTCTCTAAACACTTCTTTAAGACCATTTTTAGTCATTCTAGGAGTGGTTTGAACTACGATTACACCATCTTCTTGAAGAGCCAAGCTCTTCTCTGTATACATAATTGCTTTAATATCTGTAATATCTGCCATATTAAGCCTCTTTTGTCAATTTATCAAATACTGCTTTTTCAATCACGATTGAGTGATATGCAGCTGCAAGGTAAGCATTAAGCTCATTTGGTTCGATAAGGTATGCATTTTGCAAGTTTCTAAATGCTAAGAAAGTCTTATCATCTATCATCTCTTTTACTACAAGTACATCTCTTTGCTCTAAACCGTTAACAAATGCAATAGCATCTTTTGTTTTACCAGATTCAATTGCAATTGAATCGACAACCAAAAGTTTATCATTCGCTGCCATATCTGCAAGTGCATGCATCAATGCCAATCTTTTTTGTTTCTTGTTTACTTTTTGATCATAGTTTCTGTTTGTACTTGGACCAAATGCAACACCACCACCTACAAATATAGGAGATCTTATTGAACCCGCTCTTGCACGTCCTCCACCTTTTTGAGCCCATGGTTTTTTACCACCACCACTTACATCAGATCTAGTTTTAGTCTGTGCTGTGTTTGCTCTAAGTCCAGCTGCATACGCTTTACAGTAAAGGTAAAGGTTATGTGGATGAACTTCTAAAAATGCTTGTGGAAGGTCTGTTGTTTTAATTACTGTTGTTTTCATTATTTAACTATCCTTACTAAGCCTCTAGCCCCATTGTGACCAGGAATTGAACCTTTCAATACCAAGATACCATTCTCAGCATCAAATGAGATAACATCATTTTTCACTGTTGTTTGAGTGTTCCCGTATTGTCCAGGCATTTTCTTACCTTTTTGAACACGTCCAGGCCATTCAGCATTACCGATTGAACCGATACGTCTACCAAATCTGTGACCGTGTGATGCAGGTCCACCACCAAATCCGTGACGTTTCATACCACCAGAAAAACCTCTACCTTTAGTATCTAAAGATGTTTTTACAAGTGTCGTTTCAGAAAGTATCGCTGTGCTTAAATCGCCAGCTTCAGTACCCTCTGCTACTTCAATAGTCATAAATTTGTTAAACTCTTTAGAAACATTAAATTTAGTCTGCTGACCTTCAATGCTCTTATTAAGTTTTTTACTTGAGTTGTACGCAACAAGTGCTTTTCCGTCTTCTCTCACTTCACAAACTTTCGTTTCAATGACTTTAAGAAGTGTAACTGGAACAGCTGGTACATCAACAGTTCTGCTCATACCAATTTTTTCTATAATAAATTCCATCTCTACTCCTACTTGTCCATTGATCTGATTTCAACTTCGATTTCAGGTGCTAAGTCTAACTTCATAAGTGAGTCTATAGTATCTGAAGTAGCCGAAACGATGTCGATCATTCTTCCGTGAATTCTGATTTCAAATTGCTCACGTGCATCTTTATTTACGTGTGGCGATTTAAGAACAGTATAACGCTTCATTTTAGTTGGCATTGGAATTGGCCCTCTAATTTCTGCACCTGTACGTTTAACTGCATCAACAATAGCAGCAACTGATCTGTCTAACACTCTATGATCGTAAGCTTTAAGCTTTAATCTAATTTTTTCCATATTTTACCTTTGAAAGAACTCGTTAGCATGGCAAGGCCAAGGTGCCTAAACACAGGGCTGTAACCCTCTAACATAAATTTAGGAACGCGAATTATACCCAAAGTTTTTGAAAGATGCAATACTTTTACCCCTAAAACCACACCAATACCAAATAATCATTCCTTATAAAAAGGAAATAGTGCTCACTGTTTCCTCGTAAATTCTTTTACGTAAACGTACGTAATTATTTTACGATGATACTTTTAATCATATATGTGCTTATTATTTAAGCATAAATATGATTAAATTTATGCAAAGTATGCTATTATTCTTTTTCTAAATTTATACAGAAAAAAGGAATAAGATAATGAAAAATAAATTTCTGATGGTTATTGCATTGATGCTATTACCACTCATTGTGTCCGCTGATGAATTAAATGCAGGAGATACAGCTTGGATGCTCGTAGCTACAGCATTTGTAATGTTGATGACACCCGCTGGCTTGGCACTGTTTTATGGGGGTATGACACGAAGTAAAAATGTATTAAATACAATGGGTATGAGCCTTATCGCTTTTGCTATAGGTACTTTAGTTTGGGTTGTAGCTGGATACTCTATCGCATTTGGAGAGGGTGACTTTTTTGGATCTGGTAAAGTTTTTTTAGCTGGGATTACCGATAAAAGTTTAGTAGGTACAATACCTGAACTTCTTTTTGTAGCCTTTCAAGGAACATTTGCGGCTATCGCTGTAGCAATAGCAAGTGGTTCGATGATAGAAAGAGTAAAATTTTCAACTTTTTCTGTTTTTGTAGCATTATGGATTTTAGCGGTGTATGCACCTATAACACACTGGGCATGGGGTGGTGGCGAGACACTAAACTTTGGGGAGATGGACTTTGCAGGTGGTACGGTAGTACATATTAATGCAGGTATCGCAGGTTTTATAGTTGCTATGATGCTAGGTAAGAGAAAAGGCTATGGTAAAGTAATTATGAAACCGTTCTCTCCTGTCTTAGCTGTACTGGGTGCGATACTTTTATGGTTTGGCTGGTTTGGATTTAATGCTGGCTCACAAATTGCGGCTGATGGCGTAGCAGGTAATGCTTTCCTTATTACAAATGTTGCAGCTGCTGTAGGTGTTATTGGATGGTTAACTGCGGAGTATATAGTATACAAAACACCTACACTTATTGGTGGTGCATCAGGAGCAGTTGCTGGTCTAGTTGCTATCACACCAGCTAGTGGTTCAGCTGGTCTAACAGGTGCACTTGTTATTGGTTTCATTGGAGGTGTTATAGGTTTCATTGGTGTATTCAAATTCAAAAAAATGTTCGATGTTGATGATAGTCTTGATGCATTCTGGGTACATGGTCTTGTAGGAATATGGGGTTCAATTGCTACGGCTCTATTTATTGCACCTTATTTAATCGAAAGTGATTACAGCATGTTGACACAACTAGCATCACAGATTAAAGCAATTGGGTTAACCGTTGTATATAGTGCTATTGTCACTGCGATTGTATTTTTTATATCAGCCGCGTTAACGACCAGTGGTTTTTTAGCAACATTGAAAAGTGGTGGGATTACTTCAGTTTTACAAGGTATAGGTAGGGTTGATGAAGAGACTGAAGAACGAGGTCTTGATACAGTCATTCATGGGGAAACAGCTATGAATCCTTAAATGGATTCATCTTTGAAAAGGATTAAAATATGAAAAAAATTGAAGCAATAATTAAGCCATTTAAACTAGAAGATGTTAAAAATGCTTTAGTGGAGATGGGTATTGAAGGTATGACCGTATCTGAAGTAAAAGGTTATGGAAGACAACAAGGTCATTCAGAACTCTATAGAGGGGCTGAATATGCAATTGAATTCATACCTAAAGTAAAAATTGAAATTGTAGTTAGTAATGAAGCGTTTGCAAACAAAGCTATTGATGCTATTAAAACTGCTGCACACACAGGTAAGATTGGTGATGGAAAAATTTTTGTTTCTGATATTGAAAGTACTTTACGTATTCGTACAAATGAGAAGGACAATGACGCATTATAAAATGTATCATTATTAAATACAAAAGGGAAAAATATGGGGAAAAAATTTAGGTCAGAAGGTGCAGATGATAGGATTAAGAAAGTTGCAATTTTTACATTTGTAATTGCAATACTCTTATTTCTTTATATGATTTATCTTTCAAAAGCATTGTCTTATTTGTCAAAGGATCCAAAAGCTTGTATCAACTGTCATGTAATGAACACACAATATGCGACATGGCAACACAGTTCACATGCTCGTGATGTAACTTGTATTGAGTGCCATTTACCAACAGATGGTTTTTTCAGCAAGTATATGGCAAAAGCCCGAGATGGATTTAACCATACAGTGGCATTTACCTTTGATACATATGACCATGCCATTAAAATCAGTGAAGATGGAGCAAGTCGGGTTCAAGCAAACTGTATTTCATGTCATAAGAGTATGACATCAACTATAAGTGCGAATGCGAACAAATACCATAATTTTGATGACGAAAACATTGAAAATGGACGAAAATGTTGGTCATGTCATCAAGACGTACCACATGGGAAAGTAAGAGCATTAACAACTACGCCTAACAACTTGGGCATACACGAAGTAAAATAAAGGAGAGAAAATGAAAATGAATTACAAACTTTTACTAGCAGGAGGGGTTGTATCTCTTTGTGCTATGACACTTTTAGCAGGAAGTATCAACAACCGAGAAGCAGAAAGAATTGCATTAGCTGAAAACCCTATCATCGAAAAAGCGGTACAACATAAAAATGAAGAGTGGGCAAAGTATTACCCTCGGCAATACAGTTCATGGAAGAAGACAAAAGAGGGGGACAAGTTAATTGATATGCTTAAAGAAAACCCTCAACTCCCTGTACTTTGGGCTGGGTATGGTTTTTCAAAAGACTATAATGCACCTCGTGGACACTACTATGCACTTCAAGACAATGTCAATACGCTTAGAACAGGTGCACCAAAAGATGAAGAAACAGGACCAATGCCAACAGCATGTTGGACTTGTAAATCTCCTGATGTTCCTAGAATTCAAGAGAGAGATGGTGAATTAGAGTTCTTTACAGGTAAATGGTCAAAATATGGTAATGAAATTGTCAATACCATTGGTTGTGCCAATTGTCACTCTAATAAAACAGGGGAATTAACTGTAAGGGTTCCTCATTTAGACAAAGCTTTAAAATCAGCAGGACTTCCTACTTTTGAAGAATCAACACACCAAGAAAAAAGAAGTTTGGTCTGTGCACAATGTCATAATGAGTACTATTTTCATAAAACACCTTGGACAGATAAAGATGGGAACAAAAAAATTGCTAAAGTGACGACACTTCCATGGGCAAATGGTTTAACCGTTGAGGGGAAAGAGAAATATTACAATGATTTGGATTTCTCTGATTGGACACATAAACTCTCTAAAACAAAAATGTTAAAAGCACAACACCCTGGGTACAGTCTATTTAGAACAGGTATTCATGGACAAAAAGGGGTATCGTGTGCAGATTGTCATATGCCTTACACACAAGAAGGTTCTGTCAAATATTCTGACCACCAGTTACAAAATCCTTTAGAGACTATGGACAGATCTTGTATGCCGTGTCACAGAGAGAGCGAAGAAAAACTTAAAAGTATCGTGCATAGAAAATATGAAAGAAAAGAGCAATTGGCCCAAATTGTTATGGATAACCTAGCAAAAGCACACCTAGAAACAGCCAAAGCAATGGAAGTTGGGGCAAGTGATGAAGAGCTTAAAGCAGTAAGAGCAGACATTCGTTCAGCCCAATGGAAATGGGATTATGCTGTAGCTTCTCATGCTGGATTCTTCCACGCACCAGAAGAGACATTAAGAATTCTAAGTGTGGCAAATGAAACAGCTATGCAAGCTAGAATTAAACTGGTCTCCGTACTTGCAGACCATGGGGTAAAGAGATACATTGCTCCTGATTTCTCTACTAAAGAGATAGCTCAAAAACTTGTAGGTGTTCCATTTGAAAAATTAGTTAAAGAAAAACTAAATTTTAAAGCAACCCTAGAAAAAGAGTGGTATAAACAAGCTGAGAAAAATTACAATTTAAATCCAAAAAAATCTCGTGTTGGATTAGATGATGTTGAGACTGCTTATTCAGATTTAAAATAAGCCTAAAACTTTGATGATGGGAAACATCCCATCATCTATCAAATAAAAAGAAATTCCACCTTCTCATGTATAAACTAATAAGCTCTTACAAAACCATGATATTTTTACTGCTAATCTTAGCCATAGGGGCAGCAATCGGTACTTTTATAGAAAATGACTTTGGCTCACAACGTGCAAAAGAATTGGTCTATCACTCTTTTTGGTATCAACTAACACTTCTTTTAACGGTTGTCAATATGCTTACCGTAATGCATAAAGTTAAAATGTACAAAATAAAAGCAAGAACGCTATTTCACTTCTCTTTTACTATCATTTTGTTAGGGTCTGCCTTAACACACTATCTCGGATACGACGGTGTTATGCACATTAGAGAGGGAGAAAAATCTAATATTATTGTAATCGATGAGAAACAAGAAATCAAAACAGATTTTTATGTTACTTTAGAAGATTTTACTCTAAAACGCTACCCTGGTAGTCGTTCCCCATCAGAGTTCTCTTCTAAGGTAACGATACTAGACAAAGAAGAGAATCTCTCTTTTATGGCAGATATCTACATGAATCATACCCTAAGCTATAAGGGCTATAAATTTTTTCAAACATCTTATGACGATGATGAGAAAGGAACAAAGCTCACCGTCAACAAAGACCCAGGCATGGAAGTAACTTATATTGGGTACTTTCTACTTTTTTTAGGACTTATTTTAAATCTGTTTGATAAAAAATCAAGATTTCAATTTTTAATTTCTAAAATAAAAAAGATGCCCATTGCTATTTTTGTGCTTTCTATGGGGCTTTTCAGCACTCATGTCCCTACTTATGCATCTTCTTTCATCGACAGCTATCTTTTGGAACACCAACAAAATTCAAAAGAACTGGCAAAGGCGTTTGGAACCTTGGTGGTACAAGACCCTGTAGGAAGAATGAAACCACTCGACACACAAAACCGTGAAGTACTCAACAAATTAACAGGAAGAGACCAATGGCATAACATGACGGCAAACCAAGTCATCTTAGGGATGTTCTCAAAACCTGAACTTTGGAAAAAAGTAAATCTTATACGTGTTAAAACACCCAAGCTAAAAAAACTTTTAAATATCCCCCAACATCAAAAACTGGCAAAATTCATTGATTTCTTTGATGAAAAAGGAAACTATAAACTCACCAAAGAAGTAAAACACGCAAACCAACTTGTTCCCTCAAAAAGAGGTACATTTGAACGAGATGTCATAAAAGCCGATGAACGATTAAACATTACGTTTATGTCCTACAGAGGTGTGCTTTTCACCATTTTCCCTTTGGCAAACAATGAGAGAGATAAATGGGTAGACTTTAAAACAATGTTCAGCATGGTTGACAATAGTAAACTAAAAAGAGCCACAAGCCGTCTGCTT
>JAMONG010000261.1 GCA_027066595.1 Sulfurovum sp. | reverse complement strand
CGAAATAGACAGTCTTACCATGATGAGTAAAAAAGAAGAGGGGCTTTACTTTTTAGGTGAGGTGTTAGATGTTACGGGGAGACTTGGTGGCTATAATTTTCAGTGGGCTTTTTCGTCTGCATATAGTTGTGCTAAAAGTATTAAAAGGAAGATAAATGGGGAATAGTATAAAATTAATAGTAGTATCATTGAGTGCATTACTTTTAAGTGCCTGTGTAGGTGTTGCAGATAAAGAAGGATGGCACTATGGGCAAAAAAGTGAATTTTTAGAGATATTAAAAACAGATAAATATCTCTCTATTTGTGATGAAAGAGGACTTTATGAAAAAGTGAGAGAGAGTCATAACTCTGTACTTATGAGTAAAATGCTTGTTGCCTATGCCCAAAATCTTGCCAATGGGTGTATCGATTTAGACTCTTTTGAAACGGCACAAAAACGTAGAAATTCTGTATACTTTTCGTCAAAATATACCACATACCTACAAGAAGTCAATATTCGAAATATAGCGATGCAACTTAAAGCAGGACAAAGCATAGAAGAGATACTTAAACCTTATGTGCCAGAGTATTATCAATTTGGAGCACTTTTGACGCAGTACCATGCTCTAAGAAATAGTGAGGGAACTTCAGCTGAATTATTACATAAAATACGGTTAAATATAGAGCGTGTTAAACTTATGAAAGCAGGATTAGGTCAGAACTATGCTTTGGTGAACATACCAGAGTATAAAGTACGTATTATAGAAAATGACAAAACGTCTATTGCCATGCGTATAGTAGTCGGAAAGCGTACGCAACAGACTCCTATTTTTTCAGCTGAATTACAATCTATTGTCCTTAATCCTACATGGAATGTACCAGATAGCATAGCAAGGCATGAGATTATCCCTAAGACACTCAAAGATCCAAACTATTTGAAAAAACACCGTTTAGTGATGCGTAGAGATTATAATTTAGACTCACCAGCCCTTCGTTTTGATGCTAATTTGAGTGCGGCTTATGTAGGTGGAAAAGGTGAAGTGCCATTTAAATTTATAGAAGTTGCTTCTGGACGTAATGCTTTAGGGCGTGTAAAGTTTTTATTTCCAAATGAAAACTCTGTCTATATGCATGATACTCCTGCAAAACACCTCTTCAAGAAAAAGGTACGTGCGTACAGTCATGGTTGTGTAAGGCTTGGTAACCCTATGAAGATGTTAGATTTCTTAGCGGCTAACTATAGTAATGCCACAGTAGATGAAGTCAATAAAGAGTATAAAAGTAGAAAAACACATTATATTTCTATCGTGAAACGTTTAGCTGTACACACAGCCTATTTGACAAGCTATGTTGCTGAAGATGGAAAATTATATCTATTTAATGACATCTATAGCTATGATAAATTGCAAAAGCTCAATTTTTAACCGATGTTGATGGCAAGAGCATGGCTTATTTTAGCTGATATTCTTGTCTATCTTTTACTGATTACTTCACTTATACTTTTATATCTTAACCCCATTTCTTATACACATTTAAAAAAAACGATACAAAAACCTAAGGTCACTTGTAGTGAAAAAAATATATCTTTAGGTACATTACCTCTACCAAAATTAGATTTTAATACTACAATGAGTTTGGATGACATACGGCGTATGGGACAACAGTGTAGTACACAGGAGTATACTATAGAAGAACAAACATTTTTAAGGCATACACTTAATGAAAGACTTCTTACCTTGTCAGCTAAAGTGGGTGATCCTGTTTTTATACGTATCTTTAAAGATGAGGCTATACTTGAAGTATGGATAAATGTTGGCAGTGGATATGAGCATCTAAAAGATTACAGTATCTGTGCATATTCTGGGTATTTGGGACCAAAACGTAAAGAGGGTGATAGACAAGCACCAGAGGGGTTTTATAAAGTGACAAAACGACTTTTAAATCCAAACAGTAAGTACCATCTCTCTTTTAATTTAGGGTATCCAAATGCTTATGATAGAGCACACAAAAGAACAGGTAGCTTTTTAATGGTACATGGTAATTGTGTCTCTATAGGTTGTTATGCTATGACAAATGAGAAGATAGAAGAGATTTATGCTTTGGTTGAAGGTGCGTTAAAAAATGGTCAAAAATATGTAGATGTACATGCCTACCCTTTTTATATGACTGCTGAAAATATGAGTTTGTATGAGGGGAATATTTGGTATGACTTTTGGGTAAATCTTAAAGAGGGATATGACTATTTTGAGTCTGAAAAAGTAGTACCTAAAATAAAGGTTGAAAATAAAAGGTATGAAATTTACGAATAATGCTAAAGGTATTTAATTAAGATTAAATTAAGTAATTATTCAAAATTATTGGTTACCATTTAAAGATACAAATAGTCTAAAAAGAGGTCAAATGTTACAAGAAATTTTAATTATTGCATTACTCGTGATAATCATGTTAATGACTTGGGTGTGGTATATCCAACCTAAGATGCAAAAGAAAAAACTTGATAAGACTCTTGAGAGTCTTAAGTATGATTTTGATGAGGTACTACATCCACTGATAGAGAGTATTGTTGAATATGAATACTCTTATGATGCATGTAAAGTACTCTTAACACATATAGAAACAATGTATAGTGAAAAGAGTGTTCTTGAAAATGAGATTAAAACATTTGCACTCAAACATGCTAAAGTAGAAGAGGGTTTAGACCAAAAAAGCCATGAAATTATACATATTTCACACCAAATGCGTACATCACTTTCTGGTTTATTGGGCTTTACGCATTTTCTTAAGTCTACTACATTGACGGAAGAACAAGAAGAGTTTGTTTCTATCATCTCTACAAGTTCTAATGAACTTTTAACTTTAGTAAATAGTATTATCGATATGACACCAAAGCCACGTGAAGAAGAAATGCTAAAAGAGAATGATACTATTAGCACCGTTAAAAATAAAGTACCATATGTTTTAGTAGTGGATGATAATGATATTAACAAGAAACTTCTTGCCAAAGTACTTGAAAATGAAGAGATAAAAGTCACTTATGCTTCAAATGGGGAAGAGGCTGTCTCACTACGCAAAGAGCATGATTTTGACATTATCTTTATGGATATACAAATGCCTGTGATGGATGGTGTAGAAGCCAGTAAAGCCATACGGCAATATGAAGATGAAGAAAATATCCCACCTGTTTCCATCATCGCACTTACTGCAAACACAGGAAAAGATGACAGAGATAGCTATCTTGATGCAGGGATGACAGACTATATGGCTAAACCTATTATGATAGATGATATTCGAAAGAAGATCGCACAGATATAAAGTGCCATTATGTTAAAATAAGCCAATTTAACACAAATGGCAAACTATGGCATCTAAAGAGATACACTATAAAGACAAATCTTTCAAACTCTCCTATGAGTTAATTAACCCCGCAGAAGATAAAGTACTGCTTGTACTACACGGTTGGGGAAGTAACAAAGAGATAATGAAACAAGCCTTTGGCAATACACTCCCCAACTATAAACACATCTACTTAGACTTACCAGGTTTTGGTAAATCAAACAATGATATGGTACTGACCACCAAAGCGTATGCCAACATTGTGCAACTCTTTTTAGATGCACTTGGGGTAAAACCTCAAATTGCAATGGGGCATTCTTTTGGTGGTAAGGTTTCAACACTTCTTCATGCCCCTTGTTTAGTTTTACTCTCTAGTGCAGGAGTAGTGACAGAAAAACCATGGTCTATTAA
Source organism: Sulfurovum sp. (assembly GCA_027066595.1). Classification (GTDB taxonomy): domain Bacteria; phylum Campylobacterota; class Campylobacteria; order Campylobacterales; family Sulfurovaceae; genus Sulfurovum. The sequence continues at coordinate 2,337 of JAMONG010000261.1, read as the reverse complement.
GCTCAAAATTGCCACTGTGAAGTTTTTAAAACCACTAGGTATGACTTTTATACGTGATTTGTTTAAAAGTAAAGATGTTGAAAATATGAGCCACGAGATGTATGAGACTTTTAAAAATGTGGTTGATGAAGATTTTGAGACCGAGTTTGCCAACTCAAAGGCTAAAGCCCTTTGTTTTTGGGGTAAAGAAGATACTGCAACACCGCTTTATACAGGTGAGAAGATAGCAGGACTCATGGAAAACTCCATATTCTACCCATTAGATGGAGATCACTTCTTTTTTTTACAACATAGAGACTTTATCGCTCAAACTATAACAACACAATGTAAGGACAACTAATGTTACAACTACTTAATGCTACGGCTTATGCTCTTTTTCTCCTTGCTATGGGGTATTACTTTATTACTAACCTACAGTGGTATAGCTACAAACTAAACCGTGTACTGTTTCACCATACCAAAACATGGTGGCACTTTGTCTACTTTTTAGTACCGTATGCACTCTATATGTTTGTTGAGAGTATCAGTGCCTATGGTTTTGTGGTGGTTTTTGTTTATCTTGTTCTGCTTTACAAGTGGTATAAAGGTTTAGACAAACCTCTTGTCTTTACAGGACGTGTCAAACGTTTCATCGCTGCGATGTTACTTTTTGCCATCTTTATTGCTGTGGCACTCAAACATTTTGTAGTCATCATCCCTATTTTCTTAGCTTATCTTGTCTCTTTGTTCATCGAAAAAATGCTATTTAACGGCTTTAAAGTTAAGGCACAAAAGAAAGTAGAATCTATGAAATCATTAAGGATAGTAGGTATTACTGCAAGTTATGGAAAAACGAGTATTAAGAACTACATTGAGCATCTACTTAAAGTAAATTACAGAACCTATGCTACACCACGTTCGGTAAATACACTAGGTGGTGTGATGAAAGATATCAACGATGACTTGCCTGATGATACAGAAGTGTATGTCGTAGAAATGGGAGCAAGAGGAGAGGGTGACATAGGGGAGATAAGTACTTTTGTAAATCCTCATTATGTGGTTGTGGGTAAGATTGGTCCTGCACATATAGAGTATTTTAAGACGATGGAGAACATCCGTAACACCAAAATGGAGATACTCAAAAGTGCCAGACTAAAGCAAGCTTGGATACATGAGAGTGCTATGGTGAAACCAGAATCTAATATACATACTTTTGGTACGTGTGAGGAGTTAGATATTCGTTCAGGTATTCCTGTTCCAGTGTTTATCATAGAAGATATAGAAGCGACACTTGAAGCTACAAGCTTTACGCTTAATGGTGTACATTACTCTGCAAATATTTTAGGTGCATTTAACGCTATAAACTTAGCTGCTGCGATACTTGTAGCTAAAGAACTAGGGCTTAATGATGAGAAGATACAATCACAGCTTTCTACACTAGAACCAGTAGCTCATAGACTCCAACGTATAGATGCAGGTGGTAAGGTGATACTCGATGATTCCTTTAACGGAAACATAGACGGTATGATGGCAGCCTTTGACTTGGCTACAACCTATGAGGGCAGAAAAGTAGTTATCACCCCTGGACTTGTCGAGGTAGATGATGCACTTAACGTACAAGTAGCTCAATGTGCCAATGACGTCTTTGATTTGGTAGTAGTCACAGGTGACTTAAACTATGAGATTTTTAAAGAGCATGTAGATGCCGATAAGTTGGTGAAATTAGCGAGTAAGGGTGAGATGGAGAGTATGCTTGTAGAGCAGACAAGGGCAGGTGACTTAATATTGTTTGCGAATGATGCACCTAGTTTTGTGTAGGGTTTTGTATCCTTACAAGACCCTACATTGTTTGATTAGTCTCTTTCCATTCTCTTAAAAAACAACTCATGACTAGGGCTTTTGAGGGTGATACCCTCAACACCGTACTTCTCTTCTTCTTTCATACTAAAGCCCTCTTTGAGTGTCTCTTGTAGGCGTATGCTTACCCAGTTTTGCATTTTACCTCTACAGCTCATTCTTGTTGACATAAGTAGTGGGGCGGTGAGGTTTGTATCGGAGTTTTTTATAAGTGCACCACTTATGCGGTTGCAGGCATCAAAACCCTCTATTTTCATTTTTTGCATATCGAACTCCAGTATCGCTCTGGCTTTACGAACCTCCATACCATCCATGACACGTAAGTGCCATGCACCCTCGAACTCTTCTGCTGTTAATGTCTGTGTCTGTAGGGTCGTTAGCGTGAGGAGCATGAGGCTTGCTTTCTTAAACATGAAAAACTTCCTTGTAAATGTTTTTTGGGTAGTATAATATAGATTAAATAATGGAGTATAAATGAGACTATTTTTTAGCTTTTTATTG
>JAMONG010000260.1 GCA_027066595.1 Sulfurovum sp. | reverse complement strand
TGCCGAAAAAAGTCCTGCATATTCACCAAACATGTTGACATCCAGTACCGCTAAGACATTGTCTATATATGCAGGGTATTCTATAAGTGTTTTTAAGATGCTTAACTGTGCGACATCATCTCTTTTTTGTGTAAAGTTATCTCTTGCTCTCTCTGGTCGTGCCTGAGCACCAAAAAAACTAGGCGAAAGTCCTAAAAGTGTCGCTGCTGTAGGGATGTATGCATCTTTGATGATAGGTGTCAAAGTATCGATATACTGTTTGACTGCACCAAACCCTGCCTCTTTGGCTCGTGGGTCATGTAGATCATACTGTGAAACTATCTTCTCTAATACAAAAGGAATGAGTGGTTTAGCTTCACGCAGTAACTTTGCTACCACATCACTCTGCCCTTTGGCTATCAAATCTGCAGGGTCTTGTCCATCAGGAAATAGTACGACTCCTCCATCAAACCCCGCCACAGAAAGCATCTGTGCAGCTTTAAGTGCAGCAGCAATACCTGCCTTGTCTCCATCGTAAGCCAAGATGACTTTTGGGTCACCTTTACGTAACATAGGTAAATGTTCTGTAGTGAGTGCCGTTCCCATCCCTGCAACTGCTTCTGTAAAGCCTGCTTGATGGAACATCACCACATCTAAGTAACCCTCGCAAATGATGATTTTTTTGTTTTTATAAATGCTCTCTTTGGCTAAGTGATAGCCATAAAGTAGACGTGACTTGTTAAAAAGTTTTGTTTGGGGGGAGTTGATATATTTGGCAGGATGGTTCGTAATCGTACGCCCACCAAATCCAACGATAGAAGCACTCGCAGAGTAGATAGGAAAAGTGATACGCTCTACCAAACGAGCATAATACCCTTGCCCATTTTCACTCTGTGCGATGATGCCAGCTTCCGCTGCTTTAGGTAAAGGAAGTAGTGCAGAGGTTAAAAACTGCATCACTTGTTGCCCTACAGGAACATACCCTATCTCAAAACGGTCTATGGAACTTTGGCTGACCCCTCTGTCTAACAGATATTGTTTTGCGGTGGGGTTTTGATGCAGGTTTTTGACATACCATTGTCCTATGGCTTCAAGTACACGCTTGGCATCAGAGTAGTCTGAAGACCCCTTAGTGTAAGTAAGCGAAAAGTTATTCATATTTGCCAGTTTTTCTATGGCTTCGGGGTAAGAGAGTTTTTCTAACTCCATCACAAACTTGATGCTATCTCCACCAACACCACATCCGAAACAATGGTATATTTGTTTGGTAGGGCTTACCACAAAAGAGGGCGTTTTTTCGCCATGAAACGGACAGTTTGCCTTGTAGTTTGCACCTGCTTTACGTAGCTCTATAAAGCTACCTACTACATCGATAATATCAATACTGTTTTTTAAAGATTCTATGGAGGCATTATCTATCATAATGCCTCCATTTTCGCTAAGGGCGAAACTTCAGTGAGAGGAATATCTACGAAGCTTTGCTTTGTAGATAGGAGAAAATTATTATAAGCGTTATCTATCATAGAAGAATTATATCTAATTAGGTATAATTTAATGACACAATCTACAAGGACAATTTTGGAACAGCTATTACCTGCCTATGATGACCCGTTATTTAGTATCTTACTCATCATTGTCATTGCACTTATTATTGCACTTGTTACCTATGGTTGGGGTTTATATAGACAACAACGAGAAGAGGGAAACCTTCTAAAATTTTTAGAAAAGTTTGATGGTTCAGAGTGTGCCCTAGACACAAGTGACATGCCCTATGAGACCAATATGCTCAAACCCCTCACCCTCCTTGCAAAAGCCTTTGAAAATACAGGGGAGTACCATAAGTCTATTAATATCTATCTCTATCTCATCAAACACATCAACCATGAATCAGGGGAGATAGAACTCATGGAGCGTCTAGGAAATACTTACTTGCACGCAGGCTTTTTAGAGCGTTCAAAGTCTATCTATCTTGAAATACTTCGTCGTACCCCACGTAATATTCAAGTCCTTTACGAACTAGGCATCGTATATGAAGCCATGCACCGTTACGACAAAGCAAAAGAGATACTAGAACCACTTAAAGTCTTAGGTGAAAATACCACGGCACTAGAACATTTTTTTGATTTTTCACAACTCATCACTTCTAAAACGGTAGAAACTGACGAAAAAGTAGTCAAAATCAAAGCGATTCTTAAAAAACAACCTAGTCTCTATCGTCAAATCGTCACTGCTCTACTACAACTTGACACCAAAAGTGCTTGGGAAATCATAGACCCTGAACGAATGAAAGAGCTTATAGACATCCTTTGGTTTTTGCCAAATTCACAACTCGATTTAGATATAATTTCATCCAATGAAAAGTTACATACCCTCTATTATGCTAAAGGGTATTTACAAAAACCAATGATACGCAGTGGCATCTTTTCGTTAGATATGTTGGCAACATCTAGAAAAGGTGGTTTTGAAGAGGGTGATTTACTCTTTTCATACCTCTGTACAAAGTGTAAACAGAGTTTTCCTGTTTCCTTTACACGCTGTCCAAATTGTATGGCGATAAACTCAGTTCAAGTCGAGGAAAAAATTGCAAAATCAAGCCCAAAAACAGATTACTCTATATTCTGATGGTTCAAGCCTCGGTAACCCTGGACCTGGTGGTTATGGTGGTATCTTAGAGTTTCAAGGTAAGCGTAAAGAGTACTCTGGTGCCGAAGTACATACCACTAACAATCGCATGGAGCTTCAAGGTGTTATAGAGGGACTTAAGCTTCTTAAAGAACCTTGCAGTGTAGAAGTTATCTCAGACAGCTCTTATGTGGTCAAAGCCATCAATGAGTGGCTAGAAGGGTGGGTACGTAAAGACTTTAAAAAAGTCAAAAATGTAGACCTATGGAAAGCCTACCTTGAAGCAGCAAAGTCCCATAATGTGCGTGGGACATGGGTAAGAGGACACAACGGTCACCCAGAAAATGAACGTTGTGATGAACTGGCTCGTAACGAAGCTGAACGTATAAAATCAACACTATAAAAAGGAATAATTCAATGAACGATTACAGTCAACTAGAAAAACGACTGAACTACACATTTAAAGACAAGCAATTGATTATTGAGGCTTTGACACATAAAAGTGACAAAAAGCCTTACAATAATGAGCGGCTTGAGTTTTTAGGAGACGCGGTACTTGACCTCATCGTAGGCGAATACCTCTTTAGTAAATTTCCTAAATCAAACGAGGGTATCTTGTCAAAGATACGTGCTTCTCTTGTCAATGAATCTGGCTTTACACTTTTAGCTCGTAAACTCAATCTTGGAAGCTACATCTACCTGTCACTCGCTGAAGAGAACAACAACGGAAGAGACAAACCCTCGCTCCTCTCCAATGCCTTTGAAGCTATCATAGGTGCAGTTTACCTTGAAGCAGGACTTGATGCAGCCAAAAATATCTCTATCAAACTTCTTGAAGAGTGCCATCCTAAAATAGACCTAGATTCACTCTCTAAAGACTATAAAACTGCTTTACAAGAGTTGACACAAGCGACACATGGTGTCACCCCTTTGTACGAGATGTTAGGCTCTTCTGGACCAGACCATAAAAAAGAGTTTGAGATAGCTATTATTTTAGATGACAAAATCATCGCAAAAGCAAAAGGCAAAAGTAAAAAAGAAGCCCAACAAAAAGCAGCCCAACATGCGTTAAAGGAACTTAAAAAATGAATACCTTTGGAAAAAAACTCACCCTCACTACCTTTGGTGAATCTCACGGTAAAGCCCTAGGGTGCATACTCGATGGCGTACCCGCAGGACTTAAGATAGATGAAGAGTTTATACAGTCCGAACTAGACAGAAGAAAACCAGGAAAGTCTAAGCTAGAAACAGGACGTAAAGAAGATGACAAGTTTGAGATACTCTCTGGTACCTTTGAAGGACTAAGTACGGGTACACCCATTGCGATGGTCATCTTTAACACCAACCAAAAGTCTAAAGACTATGAAAATGTCAAAGACCTCTTCCGTCCTGGACATGCAGACTTTACCTACTTTCACAAGTATGGATTACGTGACTACCGTGGAGGTGGACGCTCTTCTGCACGTGAGACTGCTGCACGTGTGGCTGGTGGAGCTATAGCCAAACTCATGCTTAAAGCCTTAGGGGTTGAGATACAGTCAGGACTTTGTGAAGTCGATGGCATTAAAGGTAATATACAAGACTTTACACATGCCAAAACCTCTAAACTCTATGCACTTGACCCCGCAGTAGAAGCAGCACAAGAAAAAGCCATTTTAGATGCTAAAGAGAACCATGACTCTGTAGGTGGCGTAGTACTTACCACGGCCACTGGTGTACCCATAGGCTTAGGTGAGCCACTCTATTATAAACTAGATGCTATACTAGCAGAAGCGATGATGGGCATCAACGCAGCCAAAGCTGTGGAGATAGGAGATGGCGTAGCTTCTACACATCTCAAGGGTAGTGAGAATAATGATGAAATTACGCTCAATGGCTTTAAGTCAAATCATTCTGGTGGTATGCTTGGCGGTATCAGTAATGGTGATACTATCATCGTGAAAACACACTTTAAACCAACGCCAAGCATCTTCCAAGAACAAGATACCATTACCACTCACGATGAAGAGGTCAAGTGTAACCTCAAAGGTCGTCACGACCCTTGCGTGGCTATTCGTGGTGCAGTAGTGTGTGAAGCGATGATGGCACTTACTTTGGCAGATATGACTTTACTCAACATGGGTAAAAAAATGGAACACTTAACAAACATTTATAAAGGAAATTAATATTATGAAAAAAATTGGATTATCACTACTTGGTGTCATTGCTGTTGCAGCTATTTACTATTTTACCTCAGGTTCAGAACAACTCACTATTAAAATGAAAGAACACATCGATGTAGAACTTGCATCACTACAAACAAAAGGGTTTTCTGTTGAAGGCAGAGAGATGGCTGAGAATAAAGAACACTTTATCATCTCTTTTGATAACCCTAGCAAAGTTGCTGCTTTTCTTAACACCCAAGGAGCACAAGTCACAGCCAAAGATGTGGAAGTACTTAAAGGTCTGAAAGTAGGAGTAGATGTGGCCTACTTAGCAGACGCTTACAGTGCTGCTTCTTTTGACATCTACCCTGTGGCATTACCAAGTGCTATCACCTCCGCTACTATGAATGAAGATGATAAAAAAGCCCTTGCAGAAGTCAACAGAATACTCAAAGAAAAGACCTTTTTAGTACATGTTGATGTCAACAAGCTTGGTACTGGGTTTAAGGGCTATATGAAAGACATCAATGAAGTGATAAAAGCAGAACAACCTGTTACACTTACTATGACTGCTCTTAACTTTACAGGTGACCTTGAAGATGACAAGCTTACAGGTATCAAACAGACCCTAAAAAACTTTAGTCTCAAAGATAGCGATGATGCTATCGATATGCAAATGCACAACCTTACCAGTAACTATGCGATTACAGGGAAAACAAAATATGACTACACAACAGACTACACTATGGAGAAAATGCTTATCACTGCTAAAGATACATTTAAATTAAGCATCCATAACCTAAGCATGGACTCTAGCTCAAAAGTAGCCAATAATCTTGCTTCTGTAGATGCACAAATGAAAATCGAAAGTATTCACTTTTCTGAAGGTCAAAAAACAAGTATCTTAGACACCCTTACTTTTGACATGAAAGCAGATAATTTTGATTTGAAAGCCATAGAAAAACTAGAAACGATTGACCCTAACAACGAAAAAGAGCTTCTAGCAACTTTTCAACAGCTTATTTCAAATGGTATTCGTTTTGAGATTCCAAACTTTTCTGTAAAGAACATAGAGTTTGAAAACCAAAAATTAGAGGGCTTTAAACTTAGCAGTAGCTTTGACATTGACAAAAGTTTGGACTTAGCATCATTAGAGAAAAACCCTATGGCTGCCATAGGTGCGATGAATGCAAACCTTAACCTCTCGCTCTCAAACCAACTCTTTGCTCTCATAGCCAAACAGCCTCAAGCCGTGATGGCAATGATGCTCTTTCAACCTAAAGATGTCAATGGTCAAAAAGTTTACAAAGTAGAGTTAAAAGACGGTAAACTAACTGTCAATGGCACACCGATGATGTGAGAAGCGTAAATAAACAAC
>JAMONG010000259.1 GCA_027066595.1 Sulfurovum sp. | reverse complement strand
ATTACCCACATTTTAATTATCAATGTTATAATAGCGAAATAATCCTAATAAAGGTTTCGTATTGGTAGATAAACATCTTATAGATGACATCAAACATGTCTCACTCTCACTCTTTAACAAAAACTTTTTTTCTGTATATCATGGTTCTATCTCGGCAAGAGTCTCTGCCCATGGCTTTATCATCAACTCTAAATCTACGATATTAGATGAAATTACTGAAGAGTCTCTTGTACGTCTTGACTGTCATAAAAGAGACTACCGCTGGTCTATGGCAAATGCCGATGTACACATACATGAACATATCTATGAGACCATACCCAATGCCAAATATGTCTCTTACACCATGCCCCCTTATGCTACTGCCTATTCACTCAAACATGGTAAAGTCTCACCACAAGATTTTTTTGGTAAAAAAGTCTTAGGTGATGTCATTATTTATGACCCTAAAAACATAGATGATTGGCTAGAACGTGCTCCTTATGAAATACCACAGTTCTTTCAAAAACATGACACACACTTGTTACTTATCAAAGGTTTTGGTGTTATCTCCTACGACAGAGACATTAAAGAGATGGCAAAGAAAATCTCTATCTTGGAAAACTCATGTCGTCTCTTAGCTTTAAGTGCAAACCTGTAAAGTACTGTCAATAGCATTGTAAAGCATATTAAGGTATACTCACACTAATTTATCACTCACTTTCATACACAAGGACAGTCTATGAATCAAACAAAAAAAAGATTAAGCATCATTAAGTTGGCTATTTCTATTACTGATATAGAAACGATACAACTCCAAGTTTTAAAACTTGCACCTATTAAAACCGACAGTAAAATACAAGAGATACTTAAGCTTCTGCAAGCCAATAATTATGCTCAAGCACAAGGGCTTATTACAACGTATATCGAAACTGCCCCTGATGAGATACAGCAAAGAACCTCTCAAAAAGATGAACCTACACTCTCTGAAGATGACCAAGCTATCATCGATGAATTTAATTTGTTTGTCACACCTACAAACGATACAACGCAACAAACTCTCGAAATAGATATCAATGATTTTGCAAGTATTGAACCTAAAATTACAAAAGAAAAGCATACGATAGACTTTGACTCACTCCTTAACATTGATGCAGATGATGTGCTACCTAACAATATAGATATTGATCTCTCTTATGCATCACAAGCAAACCAAGAAAAAGATAACTTTTTTGAAGAAGCTCCAGAGATAGACATAAAACCTTTTTTAGATGAAGAACATATTACTAAAGATACTTTTTTTGAGGATATGATAGAAGAGACAACAGAAGAAGAAGCTATTGTCAACCATATAGAAGTAAAGAGTTCAAAAGAGGTTTTTACTGCCACCCAAGCCCATAATGAAGAAGAACAAGATATCTTTAATACGCCTATTTCAGAAGAGACTATAAAAAGTTCAAGCTATGTAGCCATGCCACATATCTCAGAAAAATTCATGAGCATGAAAAAACGTTATCCACTTATTCAAAAAAACTATGAAAAATTTGAGACAGTTGAGTCTTTGTTAGATAAAATTGCTACCGATGGCTATACAGAAGAAGAGATAGAAGAGATGATAAGCTATATTAAGAAGCTTATTGAAAAAGCCAAATACACAGAAGCCGCTCAACTTTTACTTGTATGTGGTGCAACAGAATCTAAATTTGCACAGTTTATGTTAGCAAGGGAACTTTATATAGGTTCAGTATTGACAAAAAATATTCCTGAAGCCTTTACACTTATGAATACACTTGCCATTGATGATTATCCTGAAGCACTCTGTGACTTGGGTCAATTTTATGAAAATGGTATTGGGACAACGCCTGACCACATGAAAGCAGAAGGACTCTATAAAGAAGCTGTCAACTTAGGCATTAAAAGAGCAAAAAAACATTACACTCGTCTTAAAAAGAACAACCGAGGGTTTTTTAAAGGTTAAACCTTTTTTATGCCCTCGTAAGCAACAGCAATCATCTTATCTATCTCATCATATGTAATCACATAAGGTGGCATAAAATAGATGATATGCCCAAGAGGACGCAATAACACGCCTTGCGTTAGAGCATACTCATAGATTTTTAACCCCACTCTTTGGGTGGCTTCATATCCTTCTAGTTCTATAGCAGTTACCATACCTTGTTGTCGTATGCTTTTGACATTGTCTAGAGTCATAAACTTTTCAATCTCTTTTTTAATATATGCTGCTTTCTTCTCATTTTCACCTAAAATATCATTTTTTTCAAATATCTCCAGTGTTGCCAGAGCAGCCGCACATGCCAAAGGGTTACCTGTATAAGAGTGCGAGTGTAAAAATGCTTTATGTTCATTATAGTCACAGTAGAATGCTTGATAGACATCATCTGTTGTCATCACCACAGAAAGAGGTAGATAACCTCCTGTTAACGCTTTAGAGAGTGTCATGAAGTCTGGGCTGATGTTTGCATACTCACAGGCAAACATTTTGCCTGTACGACCAAAACCTGTCAAAATTTCATCTGCTATCAAGTGCACATCGTACTGTTTGGTTAAAGCCCTTGCACCTTCTAGATAATGAGGATGATACATATGCATCCCTCCTGCACCTTGAATCAGCGGTTCTATGATTAGTGCTGCTATTTCATCTGACTTCTCTTTTAAAAGGTTTTCTAATGCTTTCAATGCAAATTCAGAGGCTTCAACACTTTGATCTACGGGTACAGGTACTTGCATATTTTGAATGAGTAGTTGTTCATAGGTCTCTTTGTAAAGGCTCACATCTCCTACAGAGAGTGCTCCTATTGTTTCACCATGATACGAGTTTGTCAACGAGAGGAAAATAGGTTTACGTTTACCTTTATTAAGATGATAGTGATAACTCATCTTCAATGCAGCTTCAACCGCAGAAGAGCCATTGTCAACATAAAACACTTTTACTAACTCTTTAGGTGTCATGTTTACAAGTTTATGTGCAAGTTCAACTGCTGGTTCATGTGTAAAACCTGCTAAGAGTACATGTTCAAGTGTATCTAGTTGTGCTTTTATTTTGTTGTTAATCTGCTCATTACTATGCCCAAATATATTGACCCACCAAGAGCTTACAGCATCGATGTATGCATTACCATCAAAATCGTAAAGATAGACACCTTTACCTGACTTTATAGGGATAAGAGGAAGTGTTTCATGGTCTTTCATTTGTGTACATGGATGCCAAATAACCTCTAGGTCACGTTGCATTATTTCATTGTTTTTACTTGGCATGTCTAACTCTCTTTATTTTAATTACTAATACAAGTATTATTTAGGTAAAATTATATAAATTTTTAGATAGAAGGTAGATGAAATATGATTTCTTGGATGCAAAAACACAATAAATACCTAGTATGGACCATATGGGTAGCAACAATCGCATTTATCGGTGCTGGTTTCGTAGGTTGGGGAAGCTACAGTTTTGGTAGCAAAGCTGGGAATATTGCTAAAGTAGGTGACGTTGAGATTTCTCAAACAAAACTCAACATGGTTTACTCAAGTATATACAACCAGTACAACGAAGCAATGAAAGGCACACTTGATGACAAGAAAGCCAAAGAGATGGGTCTTATACAGCAAGCGTTCAAAAGACTTGAAACGCAAGCAAAGATTTTAAACTATGCTAATGAAGTAGGTATCATCGTTTCTGACAATGAAGTTTTACAAAAACTACAAGATATTCCTTCATTTCAAAAAGATGGTAATTTTAACCAAGAGATTTACGATGCGTACCTAAGGTCGCAAAGACTCAAAGCAAAAGCATTTGAGGAGACACTCAGAGAAGAACTTACTATCCAAAAAACCATTGCTCTTCTTACCACGGAGGGTTTACCTTTTGAAATAGAAGCTATTTCAGCTGCCATGAATGTAAGCGATAAACTAGCATACAAAGTATTGACAGAAGCAGATGTCAACTTTGTGGCAGAAGATACAAAGATAAAAGCGTTTTGGGAGATGCAAAAAGAAAACTTTATGACAAAGCAAATGTATGATCTTTCTATTGTTTGGACACCAAGTAAAGATGCCAACGTTACAGAAGATGAGATAAAATCTCACTATGATACAAACAGTTTTAACTACAGCAATGCAGAGGGTAAACAACTTTCCTTTGAAGAAGCAAAAGCACAAGTAACAAATGATTTAAAACTTAAGAAAACAAAGAAATCTGCTCAAAAAGCATATATTTCATTTAAAAAAGCTAAGTTAACACCAAGTGAAAAGATTACACTTCCACTCGGTGATTTAAAGTTAACAACTGACATTTGGAATGCACTTAAAGAGAAAAATGTAGGTGATATTATCAAACCAAAAGTAGTAGCTGATATGTATGCCACAATCAAGATAGAGAATATCGTTCTACCTAAAGTAAAGACGTACGATGAAGCAAAAGAAGAAGTCACAGTTATCTATACAAATCAAGCAAAAAAAGAAGCACTTTTGACACTAGCAGAAAAGACTTTAAAAGAGTTTGATACAAAAACAGCTATTATCTCTGATTTTGTCAAGTTAGAAGAAAATGTCAACTTAAAATCATTAAATAATCAAGAAAGTTTACAATTTTTACAAAAACTCTTTACATCGACAAAAGAAAAGGGTATGATTAGCGTAGCGGATAAAATTGTTGTTTACAACATTTTAGAACAAAAGATTGCTCCAATGGATGCAAATGAAACAGAAAGTGTAAAACAAACTGTCAATAAATTGAAACAAAATACATTTGAATCAAATCTAATTAAAATGTTAGATAAAAAATATCCAACAGAAGCCTATATGGGAGGACTTACCAATTGAGTGACACAATTTTAGCTATTGATATCGGTTCCACTAAAATATGTGCTATCATCGCTGAGATATCAGACTCAAATGAAGTCACCATTCAAGGACATGGCATCACCAAATCCCAAGGGATTAAAAAAGGTGCCATCACTAACATAGAACTCGCTTCAAAATCTATCAAAAAAGCCATTAATGATGCGAAACGAATTGCAGGGTCAAACATTAACTCTGCAACGGTTTCTATCTCTAATGCGTATGCAAAATCATTAAACTCAACAGGCATTGTAAATATACCACATAAAGACATCTCTATTAAAGAGATTAATCGTGTGATGCAAACAGCACTTTACAATGCAAATGTACCTAATGAGTATGAAGTCGTACATGTACTTCCTTACAACTTCAGAGTAGATGATCAAGACTTTATAGAAGACCCCTTTGGAATGAATGCATCTCGTATGGAAGCAGATGTCAATATTATCATGACACAAAAATCCAACTTGTCTAACCTTAAAAAAGCTGTACGTTCAGCAGGTGTTGAGATAAACGGTATCGTACTCTCAGGATATGCTTCAGCCATTGCCACTATGGATGAAGATGAAAAAGAGTTAGGTGTAGCAGTGATTGACCTTGGTGGTCAAACCTCTAACCTTGTAGTACATACAGGTAACTCTATCAGATACAATGACTTTTTGGGTGTAGGTTCAAACCATATCACTAATGATTTATCTATGGCACTTCATACACCTCTTCAGATAGCTGAAAACGTAAAAGTCCGTCATGGTAACCTTGTAGAGAGTTCCAATGAAGTCATAGAACTTCCAATCATTGGTGATGAAGAGAATCGTAATGGCATTTCACTAGAAGTGGTACATTCTGTCATCTTCTCTCGTGTAGAAGAAGCACTTATGATTTTGGCAAAGTCACTTGAGAAGTCCGCACTCAAAGAACAGATAGGTGCGGGCATCATCTTAACAGGTGGAATGACAAAGCTTAAAGGTATGAGAGAACTAGCACAAGCTATCTTTTCTGGTATGCCTGTTCGTGTAGGTTACCCAGAAAATGTCAATGGTCTTTTTGATGAATTAAAAGATCCCGCATTCTCAACGGTAGTGGGACTACTCTTATACAAAGCAAGTGGTCATACACAATATGAGATAGATTTCCAACAAGAGTTACTTCACTCAAAAAATATACACGAAGAAAACCTTAGTGACATCAAAATAGGTAATACTATTAGCCATGTAGAAGAGACTTCTTTGACTAAGAGTCATAAAGAAGTAAAAAAAGAAAAAAAGCAACACGATGACTTTGAAGATAATGTTATATCATTTGATGATTTACCAGATTTAGGTCATGACAACAAAAACCCATTTAAAAAACTAGCCAACTGGGCAAGGCAACTTTTTTAAATGTTAAAT
>JAMONG010000258.1 GCA_027066595.1 Sulfurovum sp. | reverse complement strand
TTTTAACTATATCAGATACAGGTAAGGGTATCAAGTATCCAAGTAAAGTGTTCAAGCGTTACTATAAAGAGCAAGATCGAGGTATAGGTATTGGCTTACATATTGTTAAAAAATTGTGCGATGAACTGAATATTCATATTGCACTTAAAAGTAATTTACAAAAAGGAACTACGATATTTTTAACCCTCAGCAAGGTAGCAAAAAGTTAATTATTTTTGTACTTTTTTCATCAGTTGCAAGATACGCTTTTTATATTTAGGATCTTTGTTTATCTTGTAGATAGAGATAAGCTCTTCAAGTGAACCCTCTTTTAATATTTTAGCTTCATTGAGTATTGCATGACGTTGTTTAAGTTGGGTGTATTGGTTAAAAGAGAGAGCATCTTTTGTTGTTTTGTCATTAAGGTAGTTATCGAGTTCAGTAAAAGAGGCTTCTTTTTCATAATAGTTAAATGCAAGTTCTTTATTGGGTTTAGGTATCTCTTTTGCTAGAGCATCTTGTACTTCTTTATCTATTTGGGCTTCCGTTTCTTTGGAATGTATGTTTTCTTTTTTATTTAGGTTAAGTTGTTTTGCTATGAGTTTAAGTTGTTCTAGCTGTTGTGTCTCTTTTGCTTTTTGTAAATAGTTATCATAGTATGAGGCTATAAGTGCATGAGGTAGTTTGGTTTTAAGGTTTTTAATCTTACTTGCATCATAGGTCTTAATCGCTTGTCTGTATTTTGCTTGTAATCGACTATAGTCATGCACTTCTACAAGTAAAGTTTTGATACCTTTATAACGACGTAAAGCAACTTTTGATGTAGCTCCAACGAGTGTAGGATAGCTAAGTGTATAGCCTTTTTTTCGTAAGGTTTTTTTGATTTTGTAATAGGATGTACCATGCATCACTTTTGTTTGTATCTTTGGGTGGTAGAGGCTATAAAGATAATAGTTATCGTAACGATGTAATAGGATGGCTAAATCTTTTTTCTTCTTATTGTAAAAATAGAGATATTTTTGATTCTTTCTGATAGGTTTGAGTTGTGAGCGTGTAAAGTAGGCTCGATAGTGAGAAACAGAGGGATTTTTTTTGACCACTTCAACTTTATCGACTTCTCCTAAGGCTAAGATACTTTCGAAAGAGCAGCCATTAAGTAGTAAGAAGAGAGAAAGTAGTAACGCTTTTTTCATGGACAAGAACCTTTTTAAATCTTAATGATTTGGAATCTTAGTATAGCCATAATAGAGAAAAAATTCAAGTTGAATACATTGCTAAAGCTTCGTTGATAGACTCTGCTACTCTTTCTGCTTTGGTTCCTAAAATGACTTGAATACTGTGCTTGTCAGGACGTATCACACCTTTTGCTCCAAGAGATATAAAACTTTCATCTGTAAGATTGCTACTGTCTTTTACTGACATGCGTAAACGTGTGATACATGCATCGGTATTGGTAATGTTTTCTTTTCCTCCAAGTGCTTCTATAAAGGCTAGTGCTTCATCACTCACACAGCTAACTGTATTTTCATTATCATCTTCAAATATCTTGAGTTTAAATATTTTGATGGTGTAGTAACTCACAAAAAAATAAATGAGGGCAAACACCACACCAAGGGGTAAGATAAGTAGAGGGTTTGTTGCTAATTTATAGTTAATCACATAGTCTATAAACCCTGCAGAAAACCCAAACCCTGCATGAATGTCTAATATCTGTGCAGCAGCAAGAGCCAAGCCTGTTAAGAGTGCATGCACCAAAAACAACAGAGGGGCTACAAATAAAAACAAAAACTCTAAAGGCTCCGTAATACCTGTAAGAAAAGAGGTAAAAGCAACGCCCGCAAGTATAGCTCCTACACGTTTGCGTGAAGACTTAGGAGTGTTGAGGTAGATAGCATATGCCATTGCAGGCAAACCAAACATCATCACCACATAAAAACCAGACATATAGACACCTGCTGTTTTGTCTCCAGCAAAGAAACGATGCAAGTCACCATTGGCTACGACTTCCACACCATCTTTAAGATGGGTATATTCACCTAGTTGAAACCAAAAGACGGAGTTGAGTATATGGTGAAGTCCTAGAGGGATGAGTAGACGGTTGAGTGTTCCATAGATGAATGTACCTATTTCTTCTAGCCCTATGATTGCATTTGAAAATGCATCTATGCCTGCTTGTGCAAAGTGCCAAAAGTACCCTGCCAGTACCCCTACACCGATGGCAGAGAGGGCTGTGATGATAGGCACAAATCTTTTGCCTCCAAAAAAGCCTAAAAACTCAGGCAGTTTAATGTCATAGAAACGGTTATAAAGTGTACCCGCTAGCACACCGATGATGATGCCCACAAAGACACCCATGTTGACATCTTTGTCAATGCTGATGTAAACTGCTTTGGCTATAAGCACTCCAATCGCACCTGCAAGGGCTGCTGCCCCATCATTGTTTTTGGCAAGTCCGTAAGCGATACCGATACCAAAAAGTAAATCAAGGTGAGAGAAGATAGCATCCCCTGCATTTTTCATGATGGAAGCTACTTGACCGTCAATAAAAGGAATGTCTCCAAAGCCTAAACGCAGTAACAATGCAGCTACGGGTAATACAGCAATGGGGGTCATAAGGGCTTTGCCTATTTTTTGTAAAAGATTAAACATGACGGATACGCTCCTTGGTTTGGGCTATGCTTTTGGGACTGACAGAAAGGGTGGTAAGTCCTAAGTGTATCAGCTTTTCTATAGCATCAGAGTTTGCAGCGAGTTCACCGCAGATACTGACAGGTTTTGTGGCTTGTTTGACAACACTCTCAAGTGCCAAAAAGACAACAGGTGAGAGTTCATCTACTTTGAGAAGTGGGTGGGTACGCTCGACTGCAAAGAGGTACTGCGTAAGGTCATTTGTGCCTATGGAATAGAAGTCTACTGCGTCATTAAAGAGTTCAATTTGAAAAAGTACAGAGGGTACTTCTATCATGATGCCAAACGCAATGTTAGAGACGTCTATCGTGTGCTTTTTTGCGACATCTTGTGCAAAACTTTTTGCTTTGTTAAACTCTTCAACAGTAGAGACCATAGGGAACATCACTTTTATCTTTTTACCTTGTGATGCAACAAATATAGCGTGTAGCTGTTCTTCAAGTATCTCAGGGTGTGTCCTAAAAAGCCGCACACCTCGTATGCCTAAAAAGGGGTTGTCTTCTAAGGGGATGTGTAGGTAGGGAAGTGCTTTGTCTCCCCCCACATCAAGGGTACGAACCGTAATGTCATCAAAAGCATCAAATATCTCTGCGTATGCTTTTGTCTGTGTTTCTAAAGTAGGTCTAGTTGATTTAAACAAAAACTCTGAGCGTAAAAGCCCTATGCCCTCAGCACCTTCTTCTTTGGCTGCTTTGGCACTCTCAATATCTCCTACATTGGCAAAAACTTTTATTTGTTTGCCTTTGGATGTTGTGGCAGGCTCAAAACGTTTTGTAGCAGAGTGTGCTTTTTGTTCTTTGGTTTGTTTTTGCAGGGTTTTGGCTTTTTGTATATCTTCACTATTTGGAGTCAGTACCACAACCCCTGCAATACTATCTACAATAATCTCTTTTTCTAAAGGTATCTTGCTTGTATCGGCTATGAGTGAAGTGATGCCTGAAGCACGCAGTAAGATAGCAGTATGTGAGTGAATAGAAGTCTCTTTGAGTACAACCGCTTCTACTTGGGTGCTGACAAGTAACGTGATTTCACTTGGAAGCAGATCATTTGCGAGAAGTATAAAGGCATGTTCGGGAAAGAGTACTTTTACTTCTAATCCTAAAGCAGTTTTAACCTGTTGTAAAATGTCTTGATAGTCTGTTATCTTACTAGAGAGTTTTGTCTCTTTTAGTGCGTTAGACTCTTCATTCATCAAAGTCTCTAAGCTCTCCAAAGAATCACACTTTTCACTTAGTGCTAAGAGTAACTCTTTTTGTGCCAGATAGATGTCACTTTGCTTACTTTTCTTCTCTAGGTTTTGTAAAGTATTTTCTATCGCTTCTTTAAAAGTAAGGCTGTTTTCATGTTGTATTGTCTCTGTTTTATAGCCAGTTGCAGGAGCGACAGCCACACCTTTAGCGATGATGTCACCCTCTAAGGTCTTACTTGTATAGTGGGCACTCTTTTTTTGTATGGTAGTTACTTCAATATCATCTTGCATAAGTGTTTTAAAAAGTGTTTGTAAGGAAGTTAAGGCTTGTTGTGCCTCTTTGCCTTGTGTGGTGAGAGTGAAAGTATCTTGTTTTTCTAAAGAGAGGGAGAGTAGGGTATTGACCTTTTTTGCATCTACAGTTTTACCATTAAATGTGGCAGTCACATCACATTTATAGGACTTTGCCAAAGCAGTAAAACGTGCCACAGGTCTAAGGTGAAAGCCATTAGATGAGGTAACCGTGAGTTGTGTAGACAAGGGTTTAGAAAACAGGTTTTTTAAAAGTTGCATAATCTTCTTTGTTTTTTGATATTTTAAAGTATAGCAAATATTATTTTGCTTTAAGGCATATCGTCTAAGATTGTCTTATTGCCGAGGTCTCTTTCTACAACTTGATAGATGACGATATCAGGTTTATTTTCTTGAAGGAATTTTTCTAGCATTTTACCATGGGTATAGCTTATATGAAATCTCCATACTGTATGAAAAGTTTTACTATAGAGTTGTGAATTTGCCAATCCAAAAGAGTCACAAAGATACAAAAGTTTTTCTTGGTTTACTGCGTTGGTATTGACACTGTATTGGTTAAATTGATTTTTTATACTTGGTGTACATCCTTTTAAAGTGTTGGCTTTGGTAATCTCTCCATAACAGAGTGTATGACTATTTTGAAATGCTAGACTATAGTCTTTCTCATAGTTATCTGCCAAGAAATGGTTGATTTTCAAAAATCTTGTTAAATCACCACTTCCGTCAGAGTTAATTTCTGTGCTAGTATATTTAGGTACTTTATAGTCTGTTTTATAGATACTATTTAGGTACTCCATACTCTTTTCATATCCAAGAAGTGCACCATAGTTAGTCCAGTGTGTATCGGTATGAAAAAAGAGTTGCTTCTCTTCTTTATTTTGCTTGAGTACATTTTTTAAATTGACAATATGAATACCTTTATCCAACCCATGTTTTACGATAGCATCCGTAATGGTTTTTCCCTCTTTATATATAATGCTTTTAGGTAATTTGTCACTATAGACCGAATGTTTGTTAGGTGCGATGGCTAAAATGAACTTGATGCCTTGATTTTCATACCACTCTTGTAGTTTTTTTAAGGTATCAGCCCAGAGTTTAATGTCTTTGTCTGCGTAAAGAAATGTGCCTTTGGTTTTGTCTATGATGCTTGCATGACTGTTTCCTAGGAAGAAAAATGGCTTTTCTCCCACAATGACATTGGCTTCATCTAAAGAAAAATCAAATGCTTTATATGCCACATAATTAAGTACCGATTCAAAATTATCTGTAGAAAAAAGGTATCGTTTTGAAAAGTGCTGTATAGTGATTTTTTTATATGCATAGGTAAAAGAGAGATTGAGCACAGGGAGAAAAAGTGTGAACGATATGGCAAAGATTAAAAAGTAATAGACCAATGTTTTTTGCTTCATGTTCTCTCCTAAAAATTATAATATAAAAAGACTTCCGAAGAAGTACGCAGTGACTTTGACAGAGCATAAGCAAACAGTAGGGCAGCTCCTATCATATACATACATGTCATTTTTTTACGTAAATAATAGCTTGAATTTTTTGTAAATAAGACAAGTAAAAAAGCGATAAAGAGTGACCCAAACATAATATACAGAGTAAGTGGAGCAGTAGTTTGTGTAAATGAAAGCGTACTCATCCCCGACAAAACCTTCAAAGCATCCTCCCACTCCTTAGCCCTAAAAAAGACCCAAGCGACATTGATAAAGTTAAACGTAATAAACCAAGCCAAAAGCTTAGGCATACGAAACCCTAATGATTTCCAAGCCCTGTGAATGACTAAAGCCAAACCATGTAAAAAGCCCCAAAAGACAAATGTCCACCCAGCCCCATGCCAAATCCCACCCAGTATAAAGGTAGCCATGAGGTTGGTATAGGTTCTAAACGTTCCTTTTCTATTACCCCCAAGAGGAATATAGATATAGTCTCTTAAAAAACGTGATAGTGTAATATGCCATCTCCTCCAAAAGTCTTGTATGTCTAATGCCTTATAGGGAGAGTTAAAGTTAATAGGAAGCTTGATGTTAAAAAGTAGAGCAGCCCCTATCGCCATGTCTGTATAGCCAGAGAAATCAAAATAGAGTTGAAACGTATAAGAGAGACTCGTAGCCCAAGCCTCTAAAAAGTTCAGTGTCACTGCATGGTCAAACCCTGCTGTA
>JAMONG010000257.1 GCA_027066595.1 Sulfurovum sp. | reverse complement strand
CGTATTTGTTCCGATATTGACACTTGAAGGGTTGGAGGGTAAGCTCTTTAGACCAGTGGCACTGAGTATTATTTTTGCACTCTTTAGTTCTTTAGTGTTGGCACTTACGCTTATCCCTGTGTT
This sequence comes from Sulfurovum sp., assembly GCA_027066595.1. Classification (GTDB taxonomy): domain Bacteria; phylum Campylobacterota; class Campylobacteria; order Campylobacterales; family Sulfurovaceae; genus Sulfurovum. The sequence goes on along the minus strand of JAMONG010000257.1, from coordinate 6,262 downwards.
GAGTTCTTTTATATTGAAAAAAAGACCCGACAGTGAACCAAGGCTTATTAAGTATTTGACAAAAAAGTATAGACCTTTACTCAATCGTGCCATTGATAACTTTAAAATAGTGATGCTTTCTGTACTTTTACTTTTCGCAGGTTCGTTATATCTGGCCGATAAAACAGGTAAGTCTTTTATGCCAACTATGGATGAGGGGAGTATTATTATCGGTGTGGAGATGCTACCATCTATCTCTCTCAAGGAGAGTTTAGCACTGAACTTAAAGGTACAACAAAAGCTCATCGCTTCTGTTCCTGAGATAGAAAATATTATTGCCAGAACAGGAAGTGATGAACTAGGATTAGACCCTATGGGGCTAAATGACACAGATACATTTTTAGTACTTAAAGATAAATCAGAGTGGAGAGAACCTTCCAAAGAGTTTGTCATTGAGGAGATACGAAAAGTCTTAGATGAGTTTGTGGGGATTGAATATGGGTTTACACAGCCTATTGAGATGAGAGTCTCAGAGATGCTAACAGGGGTTCGTGGTGATTTGGCTATTGCTATTTTTGGTAGTGACAATGGGGTACTTGAAGAGATAGCTGTAAAAGTTAAAGCTCTTTTAGAAAAAATACCTGGCAGTTCTGATGTCTATAAAAAAGCCAATGAAGGGGTAGGATATTTTGAATTGGCATTTGACAAAAAAGCAATGGCATATTATGAGATTACACAAGAAGAACTCAACAACTTTTTAAAAGTGATGATTTCTGGTGTGGATATTGGGATTATACAAGAGGGTATGAGACGTATACCACTCACGGTTAAAGGAGATACGACACTACAAAACTCTCTTGATAAAATTAAGAAACTCTACTATCCCTTGGCCGATGGTAAATCTATTCCATTGACAAACTTTGTGAAGTTTATCTCTAGTAATGGTCCTGTACAGATAGAGCATGAACATGGTTATAGAAAAACCATTGTTCAATCAAATGTAGAGGGGCGTGACCTTGTCGGTTTTGTGGAAGAGGCACAAAAGTTGATTGAGAGTGAAGTGAAACTTCCTGCAGGATATTATGTCGAGTATGGCGGAGAGTTTAAAAATCAGCAAAGAGCAGCTGCACGGCTTGCTATTATTGTCCCTTTAGCACTTTTTATGGTCTTTATTTTGCTCTTTGTTTCGTTTAATTCACTCAGACAAGCGGTGATGGTTTTGGTTAATGTACCTCTGGCACTTATTGGTGGGTTTATCGGACTTTACTTGAGTGGTGAGTATATGTCTGTGCCTGCTTCAGTTGGGTTTATCGCCTTGCTGGGAATTGCGGTACTTAATGGTGTAGTGTTGGTTAACTATTTTAACTATCTCATCGAGCAGGGTGCAAATCTGAAAGAGGCTGTGGTTGAGGGTTCTACCAAAAGGTTACGTCCTGTACTTATGACGGCGATTATCGCTGCTCTTGGACTTTTACCGCTACTCTTTGCTACAGGACCTGGCTCAGAGATACAAAGACCATTGGCGATTGTGGTAATCAATGGACTTATTAGTTCTACGATTTTAACTTTGATTATTTTGCCGATACTCTATTTGAAATTTTCTAAAAAAAGTGGAATTGAAATGGAAAAAAGTTCATAGTAGGTTCATTTTAACGTGCTATGATATTGCTATTGGTAATAGACCCTGTGAACAAAAAGGCATAGCATGACAGCAAAAATTTTGCTACTAGAAGATGATATACAGTTAAATGATACTGTAAAACAGTTTCTTGAACTCAAAGGATATGAGGTATATAGTGCTTATGATGTACTCAAAGCAGAAGAGATAGCATATGAAAAACACCTAGACCTCATGCTGTTAGATGTCAAAGTGCCTCATGGGAGTGGGTTTGATTTTTTAAATCAGATACGCCAAGAGGGTAAGGAAACCCCTGCTATTTTCATCACTTCTTTGAACAGTGTGGAAGATGTAGAAAGGGGTTTTGCGTTAGGGTGTGATGACTACATACGTAAACCTTTTGCACTTAAAGAGCTTCTTGTCCGTGTGGAGTCTTTACTTAAACGCTCTTTTGGTACTCATCATGAAAAAGTGGATTTGGGTAATGGAGTGGCATTTGATATTAAAGAATTACTCCTCACTCAAAATAAGAAAAAGATTTCACTCAAAACCAAAGAGTTAAAACTTTTGGCTCTTTTTTTACAGCACCCAGATACTTTACTTGAGTATGATAAAATCAACGAAACCCTTTGGGAATACGATGAAGAGCCAAGTGCAGGCTCACTTAGAACTTACATTAAAACCCTTCGCTCAGCCATAGGAAAAGAGAAAATTGAAACCATCAAAAGCATAGGGTACCGTTTTGTTACAGAGTGAAAAAAGAAGTTTAGTACGCTTTTTAGTTATCTATTTGACCTCTACACTTTTACTCTTCTCTCTTGCGTCGTGGATATTTTACACGGCAACGAAACATCAAATAATTGATCAACAACGTACTGCCTTAAAATATGAGGCAGATCACATCATCTCAAAGCTACGTCTTTTGCATAACTCAAATGAAAAAAAACTTATCTATCCTCGTTCCAAATCTATAGATTCAGCTATCTACGATACCGATAAAAAGTATATCTTTGGTAGTTATAGTGATGAACAAAGCCTACAGAAGGGTAAAGAGACAGATATGCTTTATTTTATCAAAAAAGTGGAGCCTTATTATCTGGGTGCAGCATATTTACGTACAAGTAAAAAGCTAGAGCGTGCTCCTATTGAAAAACTTCAAAAGAGTATAGGCTTTTTTATGCTGGTTGCAGGGGCACTCTTTTTAGTTTTAGGGTATTATTTGGGTCGTCTATTTGTCGCACCCATGAGAGAGTCACTAGAGAAGATGAACCATTTTATACAAGACACAACACATGAACTCAATACGCCCATAAGTACTATCTTGACCAACATAGAGATGATAGAGACTTTTGGCAAACATAAAGAGAGTAGCAGTGAACTCAAACGCATAGAGATTGCTTCAAAAACCTTAAGTCGTATCTATGATGATTTAACCTATTTAAATTTGAATCATCATTATCATCGTCAGGTAGTTACAGTAAATATGGTAGCACTCATCCAAGAACGTGTTGCATATTTTTCTGCTATGAGTGGAGCAAAAAATTTAAATGTTATACTTAAACTAGAGGAAAACTTTACATTAGAGATAGATAAAAATGATGCCTTAAGGGTGGTAGATAACCTTATCTCTAATGCGATAAAATATAACAAACAAAATGGTCTGCTTGAAATTTCTTTGAGTAAGGAGAGTTTAATCGTACGTGATACAGGTATTGGTATTTCAGCTGAAGATTTGAAATATATTATGCAACGCTTTAAACGTGCCAATAAAAGTGAAGGTGGCTTTGGTATCGGCTTACATATCGTGAGTCAAGTGTGTGAAAATTATCAGTTTGAATTTGAAATAAAGTCCATACTTCATGAGGGAACGGAGGTACATATACGATGGAAAAAATAGTTTTATGGTCGCTTTTATCAGTTGGTATATTTGCAAGTAGTTCTACGCTGGAAAATGATTGTCTCTCTTGTCATATGATGCAAAAGATACCTAATGACTTAATATATAGACGCTATTTGATGACCTATAGTACGAAAGAGAATGTTGAAGATGCTATTATTAAGTACTTGAAAAATCCACAGAAGGTGAACTCCATTATGCCTCCACAGTTTTTTTTGAAGTTTCCTATTAAAAAACTACAAAATATAGAAGATCAAAGACGCAAAGAAAATGTAAAAGCCTATATCGAAAAATTTGATGTTCAAAAGAGGCTCATTTTAGAGGAAAATTCACATTAAATTCACACACTAAGAGTAGAATTTTTTAATACGATTAAAGGAATATATTTTGAAAAAAACACTACTATTTTTAGTAAGTACAACAGCGATGGTCTTTGCCTCAGGAGGCACAGAACTTCTTAATAAAAAATGTGCATCATGTCATATGCTCGAGGCTCCTGAATTTCATCAAATCCCCACACTTAAAGCCCCTGCAATGGACGCTATTGTGTTTCACATCAACTTAGCGATGGAAGATAACAAAGAGAAAAAAGCATTTATAGTAGATTATGTACTTAACCCTGCTGTGGGCAAATCTGTTTGTGAATCAAACAAAGTGGCACAGTTTGGTGTGATGCCATCACAAAAAGGGCTAGTGACGAAAGAGGAGCTTGAAAAGATAGCCGATGAGATGCTTGCTACTTACCCACATGCTAAGTTTAAGACGATGATTAAAGAGATGCAGGGTAACGATAAAGTTAATGCCCTTAAAAGTTCACCATTTCTTGTAAATCATGATGGTTTGCCACATATGACAAAACTTCTGGTACAAAACTGGGATAAGTCAAAGTTAGGACTCACTTCTGAACAAAAAGAAAAACTGCTGGTCATTCGTAAAGAGACATTGTCTGCAGTGAAGAAGATAAAACAACAACTTAAACCACTCGAAGATGAAGTGGCAGAAGCGATGATAGACAGAGAAGACCCTAAAAGTGTTGAAAAACAGTTAGAGACAATAGCGAAACTTAAGCTTGAAGCGAGTAAGGTACATCTTAAGTGTATTGCTGAGACTACCACAGTACTTTCTGAAGAACAAGTCGCTTTTTTACTTCCTTTTTGGGAGTAGTTCACTTTCCGTCCATATTCATAAGGTACTATACACAAAAATAATGGGAGTATCTTATGAGACAACTTTTTTTACTGGTATGTGTTTCTGTCATAGCATGGTCTGACACCTTAAGTGGGCTTGTTAGCTATGCCACGAAACACAGTACTATCATAAAACAAAATCAAGCACAATCCAATTTAGCTACTTTAAAAAGAGATGAGAGCCGTGTACAGAAGTATGGGGAGCTAAATTTTGTTGGGGATTATACACACTACAACACGCCACGAACACTGCTACCACTTACACCTAATGTGATTAGTTCTGGTGTACCTATCACAACTTCAGAAGACATATTTTACACAGGTCTTAGCTATGCTGTACCACTCTTTACAGGGTTTGCACAGACAAGACAGATAGAGATAAGTACCATTGCCAAACAGATGGCAGAGGTGAAGATGAAGCTTAGTAAAGAGCAGTTGGTTTACAATGTACGCTCTTTGTATCTTTCTATACTTGCACAAGAACAGATACTTCAAGCACAACGTAGTTATACCTCGGCACTTCAAACATTGGCAAAGCAGATTGCGTATGAGGTAGAACTGGGGAAGAAAGCGAAGATAGACTTGTTTAAAGCCCAGTCAAATGCACAAGCCTCACAGACACAAGTGGAAGTACTTAAAAATAATATTGAGATAACCAAAGCGACACTCTCTTCACTTGTAGGTAAAGAGGTAAAACAGTTAAGTGCGGTAAAAATAAAAATGAAAAAACCAAATTATTCAGTAGGTGCTCTTTATGCAAATGTGTCTGGCTTAGCAAAGGTAGAGATAGAAGATATGTCTCTACGTAAGGCAGACAAAACCATAGCTAAAAGTGAGTCAGCTAAACTGCCACAGGTAAACTTTTCTGGTTTTGTAGGAAAGAACTATGGGGAAGACTTAGCTACAAATGAATGGGATGATGAGACGCTATGGCAAGCAGGGGTGAATGTAAAGTGGAATATTGTGGATTTTGGTAAACGTGATTTGGCAGTACAACAAGCCAAAATAGCCAAAATGGAAGCCACTTTTCAAAAAGAGCAAACACTGCTTGATTTGAAAAAACTACTTACTGAAGCAGTAGCAAAGATCAAACAGAGTTATGCTGAGTACCTTGGGAATGCTACACAGTTAAAACTGAGTAAAAAGAGTGAGAAGATAGAAGAAGTACGTTACAACAATGCGGTCTCAACTTTGAATGATTTGCTCCTTGCAAAAGGACAAACACAACTTGCACGTGCAAAAATGATAGAGAGTAAATACACCTATCAAAAGAGTAAATATTATTTGGATTATCTGTTAGAAAGAGGAGTAGAGTAATGAATAAAAAATTGATTATAACGATTATCGTTGTACTAGCTGTAATTATTTTAGGTGTTAAGGGTAAAGGTTTACTAGAAAAACGTAAAACAGAGGTAGCCAATGAAGCACTACCAGCAGTAGAGAGAGTCAGTGTTCCTGTAGTGCATGCAACGCAAGGTACTCTGAGTCATACGGAAGGGTATCTTGCACAGATAGTCTCCGATAAGAGTATCAAACTCTCAACTAAGCTTGCAGGTTACATAGAAAAAGTCTATGTCTCTG